>JAHLFK010000049.1 GCA_018883805.1 Candidatus Limosilactobacillus merdavium
GCCGTGGTGTGCGAGAATAGCGTGGGCAACTTCGATCATTGAAAGTTCTGATTTGTCTTGGCCGTCAAAAATCTTTAAATCCAAATTGGTGCACATCCCTTCAAAAGTCTAAATTACAGTATACAATGCTAAGCTGCAAATTGCAATTGAACTTGGTAAGTTCCGATTAATTGTTCGTTTGCCGTTAATTGGTATTCCAAATCAATCGATCCATTGACATCTTCAGGATCAAATTCAACATTTAACCGATTAGTGGTTACCATCATTCCAATAATCCCGTATTCTGTCCGATACCGTGTCTTCGTTGGTTGTTCGAGTTGGAATTCAAAATTTGTTTCTCGAACGCCACTCCTCCTTAAATGAACAGCGTTATCTGACAGACGGAATTGTACAGGTGTTACTGTTCCGCCTTGGTGTTCCTGATAGCGGAGATAGTATTTACCATTAATCTCTACGAATTGGCCTTGTTCATCAAAAGTATATTGGTCACGTTGGCCATCCTGTTCCATGCTGGTAGTTAATTGAATATGTACTGGTACTGCACGCTTGATGTTCAAAACCTCCTAAAATATTTCTGATTTGATTATAACTGTTTTCTGTCTCTGAATGTTATTATCTTGCCTAGTTTAGTATAATAAAAATGTTAAATATTGCCACTATTTCTATAGAAAAGAAGATTAATTATGATTAATATTGCAAATCAACATGTTGAAACTTTCTATCAACCTTTAAAACCCGAAAATAATTTATCGTCATTTGCTTATACCAACGCTCTGTTGCGTTCAAGCGACAACTTACCATCGCCTGTTCTTCATTCATGGATTCTTGACGACACAATTATCTTAGGATTGAAGGATCAACGGTTGCCTCATATTACTTCTGCGCTTAAATTTCTTGAGAGCAAGGGACTCCACTACTTCATTCGTAATTCTGGTGGTCTGGCCGTTGTAAGTGATTCTGGAATTCTTAACTTTTCCATTTTTCTCCCTTGGCATGTAGTCGGTGGAGAACTCAAGATTGATGAGGCTTACCAAGTAATGACTGATGTTGTTAGTGCGGCATTTCCTGAATTGACAATTGAAACTGGTGAAATCACTCACTCATATTGTCCAGGAACTTTTGACTTAAGTGTTAATGGTCAAAAGATCGGCGGAATGTCTCAACGGCGAAACAAGTCCGGAGTTGTAGTGATGCTGTACCTTAGTGTTAACGGTCCGCAAATGCTCCGCGGTGAAGTTATCCGCGATTTTTATACTCAGGGGTTGCAAAATGAAGAAAATAAATGGAACTTTCCAGATATTTGGCCAACCGCAATGACTACCCTTGAGGAACTTCTTGGCACAAAACTTAGTCTCAACGATGCTAACCAGCGTTTATTAAACGTCTTCAAAGATCGTGGGACCGAAGCACTTCAACAAGCAATGTGGTCAAGAGATTTCATTAACTACCTTAGCC
This sequence comes from Candidatus Limosilactobacillus merdavium, assembly GCA_018883805.1. Classification (GTDB taxonomy): domain Bacteria; phylum Bacillota; class Bacilli; order Lactobacillales; family Lactobacillaceae; genus Limosilactobacillus; species Limosilactobacillus merdavium. The sequence continues at coordinate 1,456 of JAHLFK010000049.1, forward strand.
AAGAATCTACAACAATCGACCACCTTCAAGAACGCCTTCAAAGGGAGGAATAAGCAGAATGTCCTTTCAGGATGAACAACTTGCCAAAGAAAAAGTATTTCGTGACCCTATTCACGGTCAGATCATTGTTGATAACCAGATCCTTCTTGATCTGATTAATACCCCTGAATTTCAGCGTCTTCGCCGGATCAAACAGTTGGGAACAACATCCCTAACCTTCCACGGTGCTGAACATTCCCGTTTTGGTCATTGCCTTGGTGTATATGAGATTACCAGAAGAATGTGCAATCGATTCCAGCGAAACTATCCCACACGAGTTCCTGGAGATGGGTTATGGGATGATCGTGAACGTCCAGTTGCCCTCTGTGCTGCCCTTCTTCACGATCTTGGTCATGGTCCATACTCACATACCTTTGAGCATATTTTCCATACTAATCATGAAGCAATTACCCGGGAAATTATTACAAGTCCTTCAACCAATGTTAATAAAATTCTTCGCCGGGTTTCACCAAGTTTTCCCGAGGAAGTCGCAAGTGTAATTGACCATTCTTACCGCAACCCCCAAGTCGTTCAGATGATTTCTAGTCAGGTTGACGCCGATCGAATGGATTACCTCCAACGAGACTCCTATTACACGGGAACTAACTACGGAAAGTTCGATTTAGATCGAGTCCTTTTAATGATGCGGCCAATCAAAAGCGGAATTGCATTTGACATCTCTGGAATGCATGCGGTTGAAGATTATATTATCAGCCGTTTGCAAATGTACCTGCAGGTTTACTTCCATCCTGTTTCCAGATCTATGGAAGTCATTCTTGATCACCTGTTAATGCGTGCAAAGTACATTTACCAACACCCAAGTGAATTTGAGCCTGAATTTACCCCTTACATGTTAATGCCTTTCTTTAACAACCGCTTTACGCTAGATGACTACCTAGCACTTGATGATGGTGTCCTCACTACCTACTTTAACCATTGGACACATTCCCGTGATGAAATTCTGAGCGACCTTGCACGACGTTTCTTGGATCGGCGGCCACTGAAATCTGCACTTTACGATGAACATTCAAAACCATTGCTACCTAAGTTACGGAAGCTTATCCAAACAGCTGGTTTTAACAGCGAATATTACACAGCAGTTAATGATAGTTTTAAGCTCCCTTACGACACTTACAATCCACAAAATTCAAACCCGCAAACGCAAATTGAATTAATTCAACCGGATGGCGATTTGATTGAACTTTCGCAAGTAAGTACACTGGTAGCTAGTGTTTCTGGTAAGGAAGCCGGGGATCAACGTTTCTTCTTCCCTAAAGAAATGTTAAACCAACACCAGGACATTGAAATTTTTGAACCAATTTACGAAGAATTCCAGAGCTATATCCAAAATAATCATGTTGTTAACCCAAAGGAGAATAAATAATGGCAATTAAGTTAGTAGCAATCGATATCGATGCAACATTAATTAACGATCAACGGCAAATTACTGAACGAACAAAACAAGCAATCAAAAAAGCCAGTCAACAAGGTGTCAAAGTCGTTCTTTGTACTGGAAGACCAATGACTGGTGTTGATGGCTATTTAACTGAACTAGGATTGAACCATCAAGATGATGAATATGTAATTAGTTTTAACGGTGCCTTAGCACAAACCACTAATGAAAATGTCCTAGTTAATTACACGTTGTCGTTTGATGATTATATCGATTGGCAAGCATTCTGCCTTAAGAACAATGTTAAGTCCCAAATTGAATCACGTGATTATATCTACACCATCAATCGTGATTTAAGTCCATGGACAATTCACGAATCTGATCTAGTTAGCATGCCTGTCCGCGTTCGTTCTCTTGACGAGATGGTACATACCCAGGATCAATACGTACTTGCCAAAGGAATGATGTTAGGTAATAAAGATGAACTTGATATCGCCCAACCAAAAGTCATCAAGGAATTCGGTGATCGGTTTACCATTATCCGGAGTGAAGACTTCTACCTTGAAGTTATTAATCACAAAGCAAGTAAGGGAAGCACTCTGAAAGTCTTAAGTGAAGAACTAGGAATCAAGCAGGATGAAGTAATGGCTCTTGGAAACGCTCAAAATGATAACTCAATGATTGAATATGCTGGTCTAGGCGTCGCAATGGGTAATTCCGTTCCTGAAACTAAAGCCGTTGCCAATGTAATCACCGATACAAATAATAATGACGGTGTTGGCAAGGCAATTGAAAAGTATGTTTTATAATCAATAGAGTAAATTAAGAAAGCTTGATAGAAACCAGCGCTGGTTTTATCAAGCTTTTTCTTTTTATAATCTCCGAATCTTTTTATCTGTCGCGTGCTCTTTAACGTTAAAAGTCGTAACTTCTCCTGTTAGCTGATTATGAAAGTGATATTCCCCACTCTGTCGATCAATGATTGCCTGATAGTGAGTATAGTTATGCGCATGTTTCTCATTCTTCGGAATAGTCACTAAGGAGAGAAATTTCTTTAATTCATCACTGCTCGTAATCTTGGAACCCCAGCGTGTTCGCGCAGCTAAAATAAAACGCTCACTAGAATTACGACCATCAATCGCTGCAGTCGAATGTTCTAAGCCACGCTTTGTCAGTTCTGTAAAAGTGGTTCCTTCATCGTTTCCTAAATATGAATTCATCTTTGCAACCTGTTCTGGAAACGCAGGCGTGTTAGTATAAACGCCAATCGTATTTTTAAATACTACCAACTTACCATCTAAGGGTTCGATACCATAAGTCCCGGTATCATCCATCAGTAACCAGTGGAATGGATATTGTTGCCCATCAAACCACCGTTCTTTTACTACGACTACATTATCCAAGTCAGCAATCACATCACGGACCGTTGCGTGGCTTGCTAGTACCCAATGGATAAAATCTTGTGGGGTCAGTAATTGTTTTTCCGCTTCTAGCTGGCCATAACTAGCAGCTACCGGAAAGAACAGTTCAGCACAGACTAATCCCTTTTCATTAATCGCATCCCCAATTAAATAGTGATCGTCAACTACTCGCATTCCACCAAGAATTGCATATTGATCGGTAATCACTGACTGGTTATTAGTCGCTGGCAACCATTGATAGCCAGCTGGGAGGAAGGTTAATTTCCACGGTGTTCGTGGCGGAAAATCCATCGTTCTGCCAAATAAATTTTCATTGTCTAAAGTTAATACCGTACACATTTAATTCACCAGCTTTCAAACCACATAGCTGTCTACCAACGGTCCGTAATTTTCACTATTTAAAAAGAGAGTGGGACTAGACTCGTTTACGAGTTTATAGTCCCACCTCCGCGAGGATGGCTAGGAACTCTGGGCGTTGATTTATCAACGTTCAGAGTCCAGACAGCTACCGCGCTGTAACTAAAATATCTCTAAATTAGTAAAGAGGTCGAGTTATTTCCCGGCCTCCCTCATTAATTAAATATGCGAATTATTGTAATTTAGTTACCGCACCTGTTTGACCATTGTATTGGTAAATGCCAATCAAGTTTGAAACGGTGTTATCACTATTATTTTGACGAACTTCTAACTTATAAACGTTGCCGCTGGCAGAAGTTGGGATAATTTGGTAACCCTTTTCGCCAGTAAAGCCCATCTTGTTTGCAAATGCTTCAACTACACGGTCACTTGTATTTGCGGAAGCTTCTTGATTAGCAATCCGTTGACTTGATGATGTAGTTGTAGTTGATGCTTTTTGGCTTTGTTGCCGTTTGTTAATCTTTGATTGAAGTGAAGTATATGCATCACGCATTGCGGTGCTAGTTGACTTCAATGGCTTCAAACTAGCTGAAGCTGTTTGGTAATCACCATTATCATAAGCCCGCTTAGCAGAAATATAATTTTGCAAATCACTCTTCAGATTATTTGCTTCATCTGAAGGATTACTAGTCTTGTTTAAGCTATCATAAGCCCCTTGAAAATCATTGTTGCGAATTGAACGGTTAGCAGAACGAACCGCTTTAGTCGCATCATTTTCTGATGATCGAGCACTACTGGTAGATGAGCTCTTCGTTGAACTAGCTGTTTGGTTGTTGCCACAACCAGCTAAAGTTAATGCCAGAGTTAACGCTGCAGCACCTACCGAAACATTCTTGAAGAACTTATTTACTGTCATAATTACTCCTCCTTTTATTCCACCCATAATTATACCATGCTCTACCCTATTCATTCCTACTCTGACCGGCTCTTAAGAATATCGTAATTAATAAGGAATCCTGATTTAACAAGAAAAAGCACTAAGTATTCATTTCTAAATACTTAGTGCTTTCACATCACATCAACCTATTTAATTAGATTTCAGCACTCTTGAAAACCTTCTTGAACAATGGGCTAACTGGACGGTTTTCATTAATCCGCTTAATTGCAGCGCCAATTAATGGGGCAACTGAAACTTGCTTAATCTTATCAATGTGCTTTTCTTCTGGCAATTGGATTGAATCAGTTACAACCACTTCTTTAAGTGGTGACTTTGATAACCGTTCAATTGCAGGGCCAGAAAGAACTGCATGGGTACATGAAGCATAAACTTCATCAGCACCAGCATCGATCAATGCTTGAGCACCTAAAGTAATGGTACCAGCAGTATCAATCATGTCATCAATCATGATACACTTCTTACCCTTTACGTCACCAATAATATTCATAATTTGAGCAACGTTGGCACGTGGACGACGCTTGTCAATAATTGCAATTGGTGACTTAAGGAATTCAGCCAATGCCCGTGCACGAGTAACACCACCGTGATCAGGTGAAATAACAACAGCATCTTGGGCAACGCCTTCCTTAATGAAGTATTCAGCCAATAATGGTGCACCCATTAAGTGATCAACAGGAATATCAAAGAATCCTTGAATTTGAGCGGCGTGAAGATCCAAGGCAATTACTCGGTCAACACCGGAGTTTTGTAACATGTTAGCAACCAACTTAGCAGTGATTGGTTCACGACTCCGTGCTTTCCGGTCTTGACGTGCGTAACCATAGTAAGGCATTACCACATTGATGGTCTTTGCACTAGCCCGACGTAAGGCATCAACCATGATCAACAATTCCATCAAATTATCATTAACAGGTGCTGATGTGGATTGGATAACGTAAACATTATCACCACGAACACTTTCTTCAATGTTAATTTGAATTTCACCATCGCTGAAACGGTCAACAGACAACTTACCCAATTCAACGCCAACGTGCTTAGCAATTTTTTCAGCAAGTGGGCGGTTAGAATTCAAGGCAAAAATCTTCAACTTAGGGTCAAAATAATGATTAGTAGTCATTGCATCCTCCACTGGATTAATTCAAAACTAGGAAGTTGTAGTAGCAAAGCCTACAACTCCTTACTTTAATAATAATTACATGTGTGGCAATCATTATTATATCAACACTTTAATGATATAAATTTGCCGCACAAAAAGCAAGAAAAGAAAAGTTTACCAAGGTAATTTCTTAGCGTAGTTTTCCTTATTAACCTGACGAGCTCGGGCGATTGCCATATCGTATTCTTCAACATTATCAGTAATTGTTGAACCGGCAGCCACGAAAGCATTAGCAGCCAAGTTAACTGGTGCAACAAGGTTACTATTACTACCGATAAAGGCGTGATCACCAACATTAGTGTGGTGCTTATTCTTACCGTCGTAGTTAACAAATACTACTCCACAACCAACATTGATGTTCTTACCAAGAGTGGCGTTACCAATGTATGTAAGGTGGCCAACCTTGGTTCCTTCACCAATGAATGCCTTCTTGACTTCACAGAAGTTACCAATATGAACATTCTTGCCAATTTCAGCGCCTGGACGAAGGTGACTGTTTGGACCAATATCACTGCCATCATGCATTTCAGCTTCTTGAAGGGTAGATGAGGTAATTGTGACTCCATCATGAATTGTTGAATCAACAATCCGTGAGTGAGCACTAATATAACAGTTATCACCAATCGTGGTGTTTCCTTTAATTACAACTCCGCCTTCGATGACAGTATCTTGGCCAATCTTAACGCCCTCATCAATGTAAGTACTATCAGGATCAAGCATTGATACACCAGACTTCATCAATTCGGTGTTGATCCGATCCCGCATGATCTTATTAGCACGGGCAAGCGCTACTCGATCATTAACCCCCATGGATTCATCGAAGTTATCCATCTTGTAGGCAGTAACAATTTCATCTTCACTCTTCAAGATTTCGATAACATCAGTCAAGTAATATTCGCCTTGAGCATTATCGTTGTTAATCTTCTTCAATGCTGCAAAGAGTTTCTTGTTATCAAAGCAGTAAACCCCAGTATTGATTTCATGAATTGCTTGTTCTTCTGGAGTAGCATCCTTTTGTTCAACAATCCGTTCAACAATTCCAACATCATTCCGAACGATCCGGCCATAGCCTGTTGGATCTGGAGCAACTGAAGTCAAAATGGTAGCTGCTGCATGACGTTGTTCATGGTATTCAAATAACTTCTTAAAAGTTTCAGCAGTGAACAATGGGGTATCACCACTAACAACAACAGTTTCACCGTCTTCGTCAGCTAATAGATCTTTAGCTTGCATTACCGCATGGCCAGTCCCCAATTGTTGATTTTGCAAAGCAAACTTGGTCCGATCACCGATAACTTCCTTAACCTTATCAGCACCGAAACCAACAATGGTAATGATGTTTTCAATATCAGCCTTTTCAAGTTGGCCAACAACATGTTCTACCATTGTCTTTCCACATACTTGGTGCAATACCTTGTATAACTTAGAACGCATCCGGGTTCCCTTACCGGCTGCTAAAATAATTGCATTCCGCTTCATTCTGCTACTTTACTCCTTCTCAAAAACATCTTGAATAAAACTACCAGGGCCTGCTTGAATGGTCTTCTTTTCGTCATCAACCGCATTAACCTTAATTAATGAGGTACAGTTATCGACTAGCCGCTTACCAGAGACCTCTCCTTCAGCTAAAACAGTCATCCCAACCAAGTTAGCGTCAAATTCTTTAATCAATGACTTCATTCCATTGAGGGTTCCCCCACCCTTCATGAAATCATCAACAATGACAACATTGGCACCAGCAGATAATGTCCGCCGTGATAGTTCCATCTTCTTAATCCGCTTTACAGAACCAGAAACGTAATTAACGCTCACTGTTGGTCCTTCAGTGATGTGAGAACTATTCCGCACAATCACAAATGGCTTGTTCAAGTACATTGCTACACTTTGGGCAATCGGAATTCCCTTTGTCTCCACTGTCATAATCACGTCAACGTCTTGATCAACGTACTGGGTGGCAATCAACCGCCCAACCCGCCGTAAAATATCAGGCCGACCAATCAAGTCAGAAAGATAAACGTAATCCCCAGGTAACAAACGAGTATCGTCACTAACTGCGTCAACGAGATCGGCAATCGCCTTTTCAGCATTTTCCTTTGAATAGAATGGTGTTAAAACGGCACCGCCACTTGCACCAGGAATTGTTTCTAGGCGACCCATTCCCCACGAGTGGAAGGTGTGCCGAATAATACTAAGATCTTCACTAATTGAAGACTTAGCTGAATCATACCGTTCCCCGAAAAACTTAAGTGAAACGAGTGAACGAGGGTGTTCCATTAAATATCTTGTCATATCGACAAGCCGGTTACTACGTCTAACCTTCATATTCAGTCCTCCAAAAGTATTAATCGACTTTGATTTTAACATAAATGTTCGGCTTTTACTCATTAATTATTAAAATAGCTGGACTTTTCTTCAGTATTTTGAAAAGTCCAGTTATTATTTCTATAACAAGGTAACAATATTCACATTCCTACAAAAACCACTTATCCCATTTTGAACCCGGTGTGCTCGTGACTCCGTATGACAAATAGCAAAGACAGAGGGCCCTGTCCCACTCATCTGAGCTACATCAGCTCCTAGTGCCATCATCTTATCCTTTAATTGTTTAATCTCTGGGTAATAGTGCATAGTCAAAGGCTCCAAAACATTCCCCATATATTTAGTAGCCTCTTGCCAATCACTATTTTTCAGACTTTGAATTAGTTTTTCATTCTCCAAGTGATCAAGCTTTGTGTAATCGATTTGGCGAAGAATTTGTGGCGTCGAAACACTTATTTGCTGTTTAGCAATCACTGCCCAATAATGTGGTTGTTGCGGTAACAATTCAATTTTCTCGCCATGTTCAGTTACGTGTGCTAGCTTCCCATAAACACAATAAGGGACGTCGGAATCAATTGACAGCGATAATTGTGCCAATTCCTTTAGTGACAATCCCAACTCCCATGCTGAATTTAGTATTCGTAAAACAGCTGCGGCATCTGATGAGCCACCACCTAATCCGGCAGCAACCGGGATATTCTTTTTGATATTAATCGTTAACGCTTCTCGATGATGAAACCTGTTTCGCAATATATTAGCAGCTTGAAAAGCTAGATTCCGTTGATCATTAGGAAGAAAACTACTATTCGTGTAAACTTTTACGTTCCCTGGTCGATCATGGATTTCAATCGTCACATAATCAGCTAAATCAGCAGAAACCATTACCATATCCCACTTTGGCATCCCATCGAGGTATCTCATTGGTGAATCCAGACTCAAATTAAGTTTGGCTGGTGCTTTTTCCGTAATTAGCATCCAGAACACCTCCCCGTTTAGTCAAATAGTTATCTTGATTATACTATATAACGCCACGGGGTGAGTTACTAAGGTAGGAATGTCATTTACGAAAAAGTTCCTAATACCTGGAATCCAAGTATTAGGAACTTTTTATTAGTTATGCTTGTGCTTCTTCATCTTCGAAATCGATCGAGATATTCTCTGTTAAGAGATCAGTGTAACTATAAGTAACCCGACTAATCTGTCCTTGTCCTTCATTAACATGAACAACAAAGATTGCTGGGTAAGTCTTACTAAGTACTCCCCGATGCTTAGCAACACGCTTGCGTCCTGCCTGTGCTGTTACTAAGACATGTTGGCCAACACGGTTTTCGAGCTCTTGCTTAATCTCTAAAATACTTTTTGCCACACAACTCACCTCACAGGCTGAACTATACGCTCATTTAACATAAGAGTCAAATTTTATCACAAGTATTGTGACAAATCAATCGTATTTTTAAATTAAATTTTCTTGATGAAAATCATTTAGTAACTCGATGAATTGTTCAAGTGTTAGCTTTTCTGGACGAATTTGTGGTGACAATTCTAATTTTTCAAGAACCTTTGTCATCTTATCTTTTGTAGCTGCATCTTTGCCAATAACGCTCTGCAAATTATTCCACAAGCTCTTACGACGATGTGCAAAGCAACCACGAATAAAGCCAAATAACTTTTGCTTATCAAATGGTTCAACTTCAAGTGGCTCCTGTCGCTGTTTCAAAACGACAATTGCTGAATCGACGTTAGGAGAAGGAATAAATGAGTGTCGTGAAACGTTAAAGGCAATCTTTGCGTCCATTTGATATTCAATTGCGAGCGTCAAAGATCCATACTGCTTGGTCCCTGGCTTAGCAGTTAAACGTTGGGCAACTTCCTTTTGCATCATGACCGTAATTGAAGCCCATTGAATTGGACTCGCTAACAAGTTCATCAAGATTGGACTAGTAATGTAATACGGTAAGTTGGCAACTACCTTTATTGGCTTTTCGGGATCAGTGAAGTGTTCTTGAATCAACTGGGGAAGGTTAGCCTTCAAAATATCTTGATTAATCACTGTGACATTGTCATAATCTGCCAATGTTTTCTCCAACACTGGAATCAAGTCTTGATCAATTTCAACCGCAACGACTTGACCTGCAGCCTGCGCAAGCTGTTCAGTCAAAGCACCAATTCCTGGACCAATTTCAATGACATTATCATCTTTAGTAACCTCGGCGGCGTTAACGATCCGTTGCAAGATTTCAGGATCCGTTAGAAAATTCTGCCCAAATCCTTTTTTTGCGTGAATCCCGTTTTCGTCCAAAATTGAACGGGTCGCTTTTCGGTTACCAATTTGTGTTGAATGACTCATTTTGATTCCTCCTGATCCAGTTGTTGCACTGCCTTTTCAAACTCCTCGGTAGAGATTTGAAACATGTTCAAGCGTTTCAATAACTGCTTACCGTTTCCATAACCAATCCCTAAAATTTGTCCAAGTCGTTCTCTCCGGTGACGTGAATTAGCTTTTCCGGTTAGCCCAGACATTTTCAAATCATTACTAGTGATTTCATTATTTTCAGTAGTTCCTTGAGTATAAAGGTTTCCCAGTGCTTCTTTAATTACTTCTGGTGTGGCATGTTCAACGCCAAGGCTTCCCTTAAATTCGGGGACTCCCTGATCACGGCGAATAAAAGCGTGCTTAACTCCCGGGATTGCATTGCTAATCATCTTTCTGACCCGTTCACCATTAAAATCGGGATCAGTAAACACTATTAACCCCCGACTTGCCTGTAGCTTCTTCAAGCGTTCAAGATCGGTTTCTGATAAGGCAGAGCCGTTTGTTTCATAAGTATCAGCATTCACTGCTTTTAAGATTTGTTTCGTATCGTCTTTTCCTTCAACGACGATTACTTCTTTAATCTTCTTCATTGGCCTCTCTCTTTGTTAAAAATAATCGTTGAGCATTATGGAAAGTCTTATAGGCAACCAATTCTGCATCGACATCCTTTAACTTAGCTATCGCATCAACCACGAACTTAGTAAATCCTGGTTCATTTTCCTTTCCCCGATATGGAATTGGGGTCAGGTAAGGAGCATCGGTTTCAACCATCATCCGGTCTAATGGCACAGCCAACGCTGCTTGATGCACCTCTTCGGCCGTCTTGAAACTGACAACCCCACTAAATGAGATCGCCATCCCCAAATCCATAAACTTCATTGCCATCTCTGGTGAACCATTAAAACTATGCATCACACCGCCAAATTCATCAATATGAGAATCACGTAAGATTTCATACGCATCATCTAAAGCATCCCGTACATGGATCGAAACTGGCAGTTTTAATTGACGAGCAATCGCTAATTGATGAGCAAATATTTCTTGCTGGCGATCATGTGGTGACTGTTCGTCGTTAAAATAGTCTAAGCCAATTTCACCAATACCGACTACCTTAGGATCTCGTAATTGCTGAAGGAGCACGGTTTCAGTTTGATCATTATACGAGCGAATATCTTCCGGATGCCACCCGATTATTGCATGGAGATTATCGTATTCATGGGCTAGCTTAATCGCTCGCTCATTCAATACGGTATTGGAACCGACAATGTTCATCTCCGTAACTCCATAATGCGCTGCACGTGCTTCGAATGCTGGAACATCATTATAAAAGGCGTCATCGTTTAGATGCGTATGCGAATCGTAAACTTGACGCCAATTTTTATGTTGCTTACTCATTGAACAAGCCGATTATTCAACGCCCATCCCTGGGACAAGTGAATCTGGAACAGTTACAACTTCAACATTACCGTCCTTTTCAGCGGATAATAACATTCCTTGACTAACTTCCCCACGCATCTTCCGTGGCTTCAAGTTAGCAACAATCAAGACCTTCTTACCAACAAGAACTGATGGATCTGGATACCATTGAGCAATTCCTGAAAGAATTTGACGACCTTCTTCAGTACCATCATCCATGTGGAACTTAAGGAGCTTATCTGCACCTTCAACGTGATCTGCTGAAGTAATTTGGGCAACCTTTAATTCAACCTTGTCAAAAACATCAATCCGAATTTGCTTCTTACCACTAGTTTCTTCTTCGTTCATTGTCTTTTGCGCTTCTTTCTTTGCTTGTTCCATCGCTTTACGACCCTTTTGCTTTTGGTTAGCACTCATTTGGCTCTTGATGAACTTAACTTCTTCCTTGACGTCAAGCCGTGGGAAGATTGGTGTTCCCTTAGCAACTACTTGTGCGGTTTCAGGGAAGTCATCAAATTGTAAATCAGTTAAATCAAGGCTAGTACCTTCAAGGCCCAATTGTTCAACAATTTCTTTTGGTGCATGAGTCATTACTGGTTGAATCAAGGCAGCAATAATCCGTAAGCTCTTTGCGAGGTGAGTCATTACATCAGACAATTCAGCCTTCTTACTGTCATCCTTTGCTAATACCCATGGTTCAGTTTCATCAATGTACTTATTAGCACGAGCAACTAGCTTCCACACAGCAGAAAGAGCATCGGCAAAGTGAACCTTATCCATTTCTTCTTTGAATTCAGCAATTGCTTCATCTGCAGTCTTTTCCAAGTCAGCATCGTATTCAGTCGTTGCATCGTTCTTTGCAACTAACTTACCATCTTGGTACTTGTTAATCATGGCAACAGTCCGGTTCAACAAGTTACCCAAGTCGTTAGCAAGATCGTAGTTAACCTTGTCCACAAAGTCTTCTGGACTGAAGACACCATCATTACCAAATGGCATTGCCTTCAAGAGGTAGTAACGAGTTGCATCAAGGCCGTAACGATCAACCAAGGTTTCAGGATAAATAACATTTCCCTTAGACTTGGACATCTTACCATCCTTCATGGTTAACCAACCGTGACCGATAACATGCTTTGGAAGTGGCAAGCCCAATGCGTGAAGCATAATTGGCCAGTAAATAGTGTGGAAACGAACAATTTCCTTACCAACCATGTGAACATCAGCTGGCCAGTACTTCTTGAAGAGGCTGTCATCATCACTACCGTAACCAAGGGCAGTAATATAGTTGGAAAGGGCGTCAATCCAAACGTATACAACGTGCTTAGGATCATTTGGTACCTTAACTCCCCAATTAAAGGATGTCCGGGTAACAGCTAAGTCTTCCAGACCAGGCTTTAAGAAGTTATTGACCATTTCATTAACCCGTGCGTGTGGTTCAATGAAGTCAGGATGTTCCTTGTAGTAGTTCATCAACCAGTCAGCGTACTTACTCATCTTGAAGAAGTATGATTCTTCCTCAACTAGTTGCACTTCATGGCCTGATGGTGCCTTCCCACCAATAACCTTACCATTATCGTCACGATAAACTTCGGCTAATTGGCTTTCAGTGAAATATTCTTCATCATCAACGGAGTACCAGCCCTTGTACTTGCCCTTGTAGATGTCACCTTGATCAATAAACTTTTGGAAGATCTTTTGAACTGCCTTTTCGTGGTAATCATCAGTAGTCCGGATAAACTTATCGTTGGTGATTTCCATTGTCTTCCAAAGTTTCTTGATTCCAGCAGCCATCTTATCAACATATTCTTGTGGTTGCATGCCAAGTTTTTCGGCTTTTTGTTCAATCTTTAAACCGTGTTCATCGGTTCCTGTCAGATAAAAAACATCATAGCCTGTAAGACGCTTGTAACGTGCTTCAGCGTCACAGGCAACGGTTGTATATGTATTACCAATATGTAACTTACCAGATGGATAGTAAATTGGTGTCGTGATGTAATAAGTTGGTTTTTGTTCAGCCATATGAGGCCCCTCTTTCTTATTAATTCCTAATTTTTAATTAATCTTTAGTATAGCATTATCCGCAAACTACTCCAACCTCAAAAGAGATCTAATTGCTGGGGATCCCGTGGCGCAAGTCCAGTAAAATGAACCCCCATCATTTTTTGCAATTGCAATGCATTCGGCGCAGCATCCCCGCCAGAATTATTATTAAAAACAACGCAGAGTTCTTTAGGCTGCACTTCAAGTTGGGCAATTTTCTCCTTTAATTCGGCCAATTCTTCCTTAGTGTACCGATACAAAGTCCGGGTCTTCCGCCACTCCTTACCGGCATTATCCCATCCCTTACGATTACGACCATGCAAACGAACTAAAGCTAGCTCAGGATTAGTCGTTGTCAGCAAAAACGGTACCGAAGTCACTGTATCATGTGGCTCATCAGCAGCAACTAAGGTAAATTTAAGGTCCTGACAATACGACATCAATGAATCAACTACTCCTGGGCGATACCAGGTATTATTTCGCAATTCAATAGCGATGGGAAGATCCCCCATCCAATCTCGTACCAGTTTTAAGTACTCAATATCCTTTACCTCTGCATCAAAATACGGTGGAAACTGAAATAGAATTGTTTTTAGCTGCCCTGTCGCAATCAATGGTGCAATCGTCCGCCGATACTTTTGAAATAATACCGCTAACTCACCTTTTTCTTGATTACGTTGGTGGAGGGTCATCCCCTGGTGTGCTTTGATAATAAACTGAAATTCACTTGGCACTTGAGCAAGCCAATGTTGAATTGTTGCCATCTGTGGTAAAGCATAAAAGAAAGTATCAATCTCCACAGTGGGCAAGTGTTGTGCATATTCATTTAACGTTACGGGACGTTGTTCATTATTGATTAACGCTGGGTGTTCAGTCCAAGTCGTTAGCCCCATTGTTATCTTCATTTGATTCTTCCCCCGTGGTTTCTTAGCAAATTTTTATTTTTACAAAAATAAATCTATACTCATATATTCTGCCTTCTCTGGGCTGTCTTAATAGCTTTTATGCACGATCTGCCCTATTTTAACGCAAAATATGCAAAAAGTTGCTTTGCTGAAATGAGACAGTCTCTTAGAGTTGTTCCAATTTAGGATTATTCATGATATCTTGATGGTGGAAACGATAGGTGTCCAAAATAAGGAAGGAGCGATCAGAATGTCATTAACTACAAAGACTATCCGTAATGTTTTTTCACTAAAGAAGAGTGGCAATGAAAAACGTCAACAGGGAATGCCATTTAAGGTCGCTGGCAAAGTGATCTACTTCGATTAATAATTGATTTTCAAAAAGAAGCTGCTAGTTGCGATAAGTTTGAGATGCTTTCCGCACGGCAGCTTCTTTTTTGTTTAGTTTACTTTTAATTCATCAAAGAACTTACTTGCATCAGTTTGAATCATCTCAAAATCACATGGCAAGTTTAATGCTTCTTGGTTAACTGCCAAAACTTTTGCTGCTGGATTCCGGTAACCAAGCAATCCGGCAAATGGATAAACCTTCATTGAAGTACCAACAATTACGATTAAATCAGCTTGCTGCATTGCCTGAACAGAATTAATGATGTTCTCCTGGCTGATTCCTTCATCATATAAAACGATATCTGGTCGGAGAGAACCGCCATCCTTTTGGTGAATCCGACTCTTCAAATAATCCTCAACTGGCACAGTTTCATGGCACTTTTCACAGTAAACATTAAAGAGATTACCATGAAAGTCAATCAAATGCTTTGTCCCAGCTTCTTCATACAGGTTATCGATGTTTTGCGTAATTACAATTGCCCGATCTTGTTGAGTCAAAGCAGCCTGCTTCCGATGAATAACATTTGGCTTAGCATCGGGGAAGTATAGGTTGTCCTTACAAAACTTGTAAAAGCCTTCAGGATCACTTTCAAAATAACGGTGACTAAGATAATATTCCGCGTTCCGGTCCTTCGTATACAAACCATTAGCAGACCGAAAATCTGGAATACCTGAAGCAGTTGAAACTCCTGCCCCCGTCAAGAACACGATTCGTTGGGCATCATCAAATAATTGTTGTACTTCTTGTTCCATTAAATTACTTCCTTATGATGTATGGAATATGGTTTTGTTCCAAGAATTCCTTTACTGGTTGATCGTAAATCTTCTTAAACTCTTCAGGTGAATGCTTAGCAGTAGTAAATGAGTTTTGACCGATGTTCCGCCGTAGACCAACGTAAGCTGGTTTACCAGTCTTCCGGTCCTTCATCCCAGAATTAAAGATCTCAAAGACCTGACGAACTTCAAGCCGCAGTTGACGTTCACTTAATACTGGTGAAAGGGTAGTAAACCGGTCATTGTTCAAAGCAGGTAATCCCCAAGCTTCCATCTGTTGATCATACAATTTGAAAATCTTAGTAATAGAGCGCCACATATCAAAAGCGTTTTTAATTGGCTTCTTAGTGATTTCAGCATAGATCTTCTTAGCCGCCGCCAATGCATTAGGATACTTTGCTTGTAGTTCATCCTCATATTTAGGTAAGTGATCACCGAAGAATACTAAGGCATCTAGTAATGTAATTAACCGTAATGCCCGTTCATCATCATCTTTACTTTCAGGGGTCAAAGTGTGATTAATCCCCTTAAGGTACTCTTCTTCAATTTGATCATTAATCAAATCATGCTTCCGTTGTTCAGCCACAACTACTCGGTGAATTGCAATATTATATAGATCAGTTGCCATGATCATCATTTGCTCGTCAAGTTCCTTGTCGCCTAGTGAAAGTTGGAAGAAAATTTGCGGGAAACCGCGTAAGAGCATTAACAAGTGAAGCAATTCATGGGACGCCGTGTAGTTTGGTTCAGTCAAATCAGTTACTAAGATGATCAAAGCACCCGGAATTGTTTGTTGGGTAGCTTGATCATGCCGTACGTACCCTGACTTTTCTCCTTTGAATTGGACAAATACTGACCCTTCTGGATACAGTTTGTTCACCTCATCAAGGAGCTCCTTATTAGCTTCATTTAACTTAATCTCTTGCTCTTCACTCATTTGTAGACTCCTTTCGCATCGTTGCTAAAATTTCTTTAGCAACATTTTGATCAACATGTTTTTGTTGGCTTAATTTCTTTACTAGCTGATCGATTTCGTTTTGTTGAGCACCGACACTAATTGCCAGTGAACGGTACTGTAATTTCATATGGCCCGCTTGGATACCAGTAGTTGCCAAAGCGCGAATAGCAGCCAAGTTTTGTGCAAGGCCTAGACTAGTAATCACGGCAGCTAATTCTTGGGCTGTTTTGATGCCACTTAATTGATAGTTCAGCTTGGTTAATTTTTTTAAACCAATCGAACCACCAACGACACCAACTGGCATTGGTAGCGTTAGTCGTCCTTCAAGGTGATCATCGACAATCCGCCACGTGCTCAATCCACGGTACTGACCATCTCGGCTTGCATAGGCGTTCGCACCACTTTCAATTGCGCGCCAATCGTTACCGCTAGCAATCAAGGCAGCATCGATCCCGTTCATAATCCCCTTATTATGGGTAGCTGCACGGTATGGATCAACTTGGGCTAACTCACTTAAATCCGCAATCCGCTGGGCAACAACTTCACCACTCATTTGCTTAGTCGCAAGTTGGGCAAAATCAACCTGGCATTTTACGGTTTGTAAGCTTTCCGTTGCGTAATTACTCAAGATCGCAGTAACAACATTATAGCCATTTTCACTTAAATAATGGGCAACTGCTTCTGCCATCGTATTAACTGTGTTGGCTCCCATTGCCTGACAAACATCAATCAATAGATCAACACTGATAAACCGACCTACTTGCCGAATCCGGAGCTGCTTGACACCGCCACCCCGCTTTTGCATTGATGGGTGTGCGTTATTCGCAATTTTAAGTAATTTAGTTTGTTGCCTCTTCAACCATTCAGTTGTTTTTTGCGGATCTTTTACTTGATCCAAAACGACTTGCCCAACCAAAGCTCTCGGCTGGTGATCAGCGATAAAGCCACCAGATCGGGCCACTCGCTGAGCTCCATTATTTGCCGCTGCAATTACTGATGGTTCTTCAACCACCATCGGTAAGGTGTATGTCTTACCGTTCACCATTAAACCCGTAACGACTCCCTCAGGCAAAGAATAGTCCGTAATGTAGTTTTCAACTAAATCATTGCCTAATGCACTAGAATTATCTTCTAAAAGTTCCTGATCTGCAGTGTTCAAATGATACTGTTCGCCAAGAATTTGCCGCCGTTGTGCTGGCGTAAGCTTATAAAAGCCATGTGACCATTGCTCATTACTCATGATTTTTCTTCCTTTGGTTCACGTACTCAGTAATGATTCCTTCCCGAACACCACTTTCAGAAAAGATCACGCGCCCATCGCTATTCCGTTGCAGGAGGGATACCAATGGCAACATTCCACCGATAATGATATCGGCTCGTTCAGGTTCCAATCCAGGCATCCGCTTTCGTTGTGCAAGGTTCTTACTAAGTAGTTCTCGATATGTTGCGAAAACTACCCGAGACGATAACTGATAGCCATGAATCGAATTAGAATTGTGTCGCCGACCATGATGGTGATATGCCCGTGTCATTCGAGCTAAAGTCCGGTTAGCACCACCGAGAAGCACAATTGGCACTCGAGTAGCATAGCGTAACCATGGAATCTTCGTTAGTCGTTCATTCATTGAAACTTGCGCGCGGAAAAGATCAGCCGAGCGTACATAACCACCAAGATGAAACTGCTCAGATAAATTAACTGCACCCACCGGGAGTGAAATTAGATCCCGAGCCCGTCGTTGTTGAACTAAAATCAATTCACAGCTTGCTCCACCAACATCCAAAATCAAACAGTGGTTGAGCTTGAGTGTCCGGATAACACCCAAATAATCGTAATATGCTTCCTTCTTCCCCGAAAGGACTTGCAGATGAATCCCAACTTCTTTTTCAACTCGATCAAGAAATTCTTGGCGATTCCGTGCCTGCCGAACCGCAGCAGTTGAAATTGCTCGTACCTGAATATTTGGTACTGTTGAGTAAATTTTTTTGAACCGTTTTAATGCGGCAATTGTTCGATCCATCGCATTTTTCTGAAGCATTTTCTCTCGACCCATTCCTTCAGAAAGACGGGTATTTTCCTTCACCCGTTTAATTTCACGGAACCGACCATCTGGAGCAATTTCAGTAATCGCCATCCGAGTCGAATTAGAGCCGAGATCAACAATCGCGAGGTTTTCTTCCACCATTTTCACCTCCGATAATCTTGTATTTTGTTTAGAAAAAAGCGAAATTTAATATCCTCTTAATGATACCATGTTCTCTGTTCTCATGTTGGTGAAAAGTTTGATTGTGCAAAAGAAAACAACCTCTAACGGATCAACTCAACAGATCCGTTAGAGGTTGTTTTGATGATATTTTGTTTTTTAAGGTTCTAGGCAACTGAGTCGAAACGTGCTCGCCAGGAGCTTGCTAGAGCTAGCAACCTCCTTCCTAGGCGCAAGTCGCCTTCGTCAGGAGAAATTGCTAGCCTTCCGCAAGCTCTCTGCTGGCTCGCACTCTATCCAAAGTAATTAATTCCAATTGCATCGCGGACTTGTTTGAGGGTGCGGTTGGCGACTTCATTGGCGTGAGCGGAACCTTCTTGAAGAATTTGGTCAACGTAATCAAGGTTCTTAGCGTATTCTTCACGGCGCTTACGAATTGGTTCAAGTTCTGCTTCAAGGACATCATTCAAGTAACGTTTGATCTTAACGTCACCAAGGCCACCAGCTTGGTATTGTTCCTTCAATTCAGCAACCTTTTCTTTATCTGGATCAAAGATATCAAGATAAGTGAAGACAGTGTTTCCTTCAATGTGACCAGGATCGCTGACCTTAATGTGAGTTGGATCAGTGTACATGGACATTACCTTCTTTTGAACAGTATCCGCATCATCAGAAAGGTAAATAGCGTTACCAAGCGACTTGCTCATTTTGGCATTGCCATCAAGTCCTGGAATCCGTCCTTCACCCTTTGGAGGGAAGACCCCTTGAGGTTCGACCAAAATATCTTCGTTGTAAATTCGGTTGAATGAACGAACGATTTCCCGTGTTTGTTCCAACATCGGTTCTTGGTCATCCCCAACCGGAACAGTATCAGCCTTAAATGCCGTAATATCAGCAGCTTGGCTAACTGGGTAAATAAAGAATCCAGCAGGAACACTTTCACCGAACTTCTTCTGCTTAATTTCTGTCTTAACAGTTGGGTTCCGGTGTAACCGAGCGATTGTTACCAAGTTAAGGTAGTGCATTGTTAATTCACTTAAAGCTGGAATTTGTGATTGAACAAAGATTGTTGACTTCTTTGGATCAATCCCAACTGCCAAGTAATCAAGTGCAACTTGGTGTAAACTCTTCCGAATCTTTTCAGGATCACGAGCGTTATCGGTCAATGCTTGTTGGTCAGCGATCATAATGAACGTGTTGTAATCGCCAGTATTTTGTAAACGAACCCGGTTCTTCAATGAACCAACATAGTGTCCAATGTGAAGCTTACCAGTTGGTCGGTCACCAGTTAAAATCGTGTGTTGCTTTTCTTCAGCCATAACAATTCCTCCTTAAATTAAAAACGCCCTACTAGTCTTTAAACTAATAGGACGCATTATTTGCGCGGTACCACCTAATTTGTAGCGAAATGCTACCACTCTTAATTATTAAAGTTGTTATCCAATTCGTGCTTTGAGGACCTTCTCACCAACCGTCCTTCGCTAAACTCACACTACTTATTTGCCTCCTATTTTAAGCGATCTCATTAGGAAAAATCAAGATTCACCCAAATGATCTTGTATAATGAAGGTATGACTTAAGATCTGGGAGTGAGAATTGTGAAGTCCAAGCGTAACAAGACAATTGATTTCAGTCTAGACGATGCTCCGGCAGAAGTTCTTGATGCAATCATTCAATTTGATAAGGAAAAATCAATTTCAGCAGAGCACATCACCGATAAAATTATCAATGGTGATTCTTTCCAAGTAATGAAGCAATTACCAGCTAATTCAATTGATCTCGCCCTCGTTGATCCGCCCTACAATCTCAATAAAAAATACGACGGGATGACTTTCAAGCAAATGAAGCCTGAAAAATATCAAGCTTATACCGAAAAGTGGATTAACGAATTAAAGCCCTTATTAAAGCCTAATGCTAGTGTCTACGTTTTTGCGGACTGGGAAACAAGTATCGCACTAGCTCCCGTTCTCGGAAAACACTTCACGATTAAGAACCGAATTACCTGGCAACGCGAAAAGGGCCGTGGCGCGCTTACTAACTGGAAAAACAGCTCTGAAGACATTTGGTTCCTCACAAACGATTCTCACAACTACACGTTCAATGTCGACCAAGTAAAGCAACGGCGCCAAGTAGTTGCCCCATATAAAGAAAACGGTCATGCAAAAGATTGGCAAGCTACAAATACTGGTAATTTTCGCGATACCATGCCTAGCAATCTCTGGGACGATATCTCAATCCCTTACTGGTCAATGCCGGAAAATACAAATCACCCAACCCAAAAGCCTGAAAAATTAATGGCTAAGGTGATCCTCGCCAGTTCCAATCCCGGCGATACAATTCTAGATCCATTTGCCGGTGCTGGCTCTAGTCTTGTTACCGCCAAAAAACTAAATCGCCATTTCATTGGGATCGAACAAAGTCTCCTATATTGTGCTTGGGGACAATACCGTATCTCTAAAGCTACTGAAGATCCTCACATCCAAGGATATACTGACGGTGTCTTCTGGCCACGAAATACTTTGGCTTTGCAGAAGAAGTATTTGAATGATAAGAAATAAAGTTAAAAAAGCTTGTTGCACCTCAAAATGCAACAAGCTTTTTAAATCCCTATGCCTTCTTCGCAATAAACAGACGTGAGCTAAAGTCAGAAGGATCCTTCTCAGGCTTTGTCCGGTCCATAATCCGTGGAACAAAGTAACCAGCATTCATTAATTCAGCACCAGAGAAGCGTTCTTTACCATCATTAACTGTGTAAGTTGCTTCTGGATCAAGTCCAGTAAAGTATACTCGGATGTAAGCGGGGTTAGCACCGTTAAGGATTTGGAACCGTGCTAAGATTGCTTCACTCTTGTCTGCGTTAACAACTTGCCAGTCATAAACATTATCATTTGCGGTATCAGCATTGTCTAAGCGGTAGAACTTACCGAATTGGAAGAGGTGCCGGTATTGCTTGTAGAAGGCAACTTGCTTCTTAATAGTCGCTAATTCATCAGCGGACATCTTAGTAATATCCAATTCGTAACCGAAGTCACCAAAGTAAGCTACAGCAGCACGAGTATCAAGTGAAGTTAATCGACCAACTTGATCATTTGGTACAGCAGATACATGCGCACCCCACATGTTTTGGGTGTAACCATATGAAGTTCCATCTTGAATCTTAATCCGTTCAACGGCATCAGTATCATCACTGCACCATGCTTGTGGAGCGTAGTACATCATTCCAAGATCGAACCGACCACCACCGGAAGCACAAGATTCAAAGAGAACATTAGGAAATGCTTCAGTCAAACGAGCATATAGTTGATAAACTCCCAAAATGTACCGGTGAGGGAATTCTAACTGTTGATCAGCTGGTAATTGAGCGCCAAACATTTCAGTAATATTCCGGTTCATATCCCACTTGATGTAATCAAGCTTGGTTTGCTTAATAATTGCACTAATATGATCGTAAAGGTAGTCGACAACTTCTTGGCGAGTCATAACAAGGACGTACTGGTTCCGTGCTGGTGTACCATGACGACCAGGAGTTGCAATCATCCAGTCAGGGTGCTTTTCATACAACTTACTATCGATTGAAATCATTTCTGGTTCGAACCAGAGACCAAACTTCATTCCTTTATCGTGAACCTTGTTAGCAAAACCGCTAATTCCGTTACTAAACTTCTTTTGATCAACGAACCAGTCACCTAGACTAGACTTGTCGTCGTCACGATGACCAAACCAACCATCATCTAGGACAAACATTTCAATTCCTAGTTCATGAGCCTTATTAACAATCTTCATTAACTTGGTTTCATTAAAGTCCATGAAAGTGGCTTCCCAGTTATTGATCAAAATTGGCCGATCTTGGTGGGCAAAGTGTTGGTTAATAATATGATCTTGGTAGAATTCACCTAATTGTTGGCTCATTTGGTTAAGTCCATCACTGGTATATGTCATCACAGCTTCTGGTGTTTGGAAACTTTCACCATTGTTTAACTTCCAGCCAAAATCATCAGGATTAATTCCCACGAGAACCCGGGCAGTATCAAATTGATCGACTTCAACAGAATCAAGGAAATTACCAGAGTAGATGAAGTTGAAACCAAATGCAGCCCCTTGGTTATTATCAGTATTTGGCCGAGCCAATGCAAAGAACGGATTGTGTTGGTGACTTGAAGCAACCCGCAAACTACTGATGCTTTGTACTCCTGGACGAAGTGGTGTCCGCATTAAGTGCCGTTCACGTGCCCAGCTACCGGAGAATTGTAACATGTCATAATTACGATCTGGCAAATCAAGTTGCAAACTCAAAGCACGGTCTAATGTCACAGCTTCTTGGCCATGATTGATGAATGTCGCACTCCGCACAATCACGTCTTCTTTTTCAAAGACTGTGTAATGAAGTTGGAGAGTAAGGTTAGCTAACTTATCCTTAAAGGTAACAGTTAATGTCTGAGCATCGTCACCCTTGTCATCAAATGATGATGGCATATTAGCGAGACGCTTCTTACCATCTACCAATTCATAACCGGTATATTCAAATTCAGAAGTGCGTGCTCCGTTAGCGTAAGTAATCCGGTAAGCTGGGTAACGATAATCACCTTTACCTAAGCCAGCGTATTCTTGCTTGATAAGCTCTAATTGAAAGTCACTTTGTTCAACCGTAAGAGTATTTGTACAATCATGTTCCTCACGACTAGCTAAGTTTAGATAATCGCTTTTTACTGGAATTTTTGGACCATAATACAATTGCCCTGCGTTACCATTTTCCAAAATCTTAAAGACATAACTCGTTTTGTTTGTCTGTAAGTGGAATAATTGATGTTCTTTATTAACATGGACACTCATTTCAAATAGCTCCTTTTTACTATTGTAAGCATTTACATTACAATTATAACCTTGTTTTTAAGTGATCACTAGTCAGATTATTATTATAGATATATTTTGTATCCGCTTTCAGTGATTTAACTTCATTATATTGGAGTTTAATTTATTGTTCCATGGCATTTGCGTTTCAAAGAATGGTTTTATAGTAAAAAACAAATTGACATATTCTCTAGAGCGATCGTACGATAATAACTGGTATCAAATAATTACTTGTTAACAAATATCCATGTTAGTTGTAGAGGAGATTATAAAATGGACGATCAGTACAAAAGCTTTTCCCGTAAAAGTTTTGAAAGTACCATTCTATTTATGGGGCAATATAGTTGTCCACCAAATTACTTTTATCGTGGTAACAACGTTCGTGACAATTACGTAATCCATTTTATTCAAGAAGGTCAAGGAACCTTTTCATCCGCTAATCATTCAGTAGTAACCTTGAAACGCGGTGATGTCTTTATTTTGCCGAAAGGGGTTCCCTGTTTCTACCAAGCCGATGGTAAGAACCCTTGGAAATATTTTTGGATTGGCCTATCAGGGACCAAAATCAAAACGATGCTTTCTGGTTCACAACTATCCACGAAAAGATACTTACGTCAGGTCCAAGATAGTGAATTCTACAAACGCTTGCTTCAACTCTACCAAGCACTCAAACAACCAAGCTCACTCCCAAATGATATTCAAATAGAAGCCTTAACCTACCAGATGTTCTACAGTCTCGTAACCGAATACCCAGCAAAGAACCAACAATTAAACAATAAGGCTACCAACCAGCTCCAACTTGCGGAATATTATCTCAAGGAAAACTACCAGAACGTTACCTGCAATATTGAAGATCTTAGTCATCATTTGAACATTTCCCGGAGTTATCTCTACACCCTTTTCAAAAAACATTTAAATATTTCCCCTCAAAAGTACTTAACTCAGTTACGAATGGAAAACGCTAGTCAACTTCTCCATAACACTAGCGAATCAGTCCAAACCATTTCTCGCCAAGTAGGTTACAAGGATGAATTCACTTTTTCCAAGGCTTTTAAACGGTACAGCGGCTTTAGTCCTAAAGTATATCGTCAAAAGGTATCCTATTAATTTATACAACAAAAGACACTGAACACTCGTAAAACGAATATTCAGTGTCTTTTTTAGTGTTTATTAGAAGAAATTGCTTTCCTGTATTTCTGAATAATCAGGAGTTTGTTTATTCCCCTTGAGTAAATTCAAATTCTGGGAACCAAATCTTAATTTCCTTAGTAGCAGATGCTGGTTCGTCAGAAGTGTGAACAATATTCCGCAGGTTGCCATCTGGCCATTCACGACCATAGTCACCACGGATAGTTCCCCATTCGGCTTCAACTGGGTTAGTAGCACCAGCCATGTTGTGGATAGCCTTAATAACGTTGGTACCAGAAACAACGATTCCAACGATTGGGCCTTCAGTCATATATTCAAGCAATTCTGGGAAGAATGGCTTGTCAACCTTGTCAGCGTAGTGTTGACGAAGTAATTCTTCAGTTGGTTGAATCATCTTTAGCGCTTCAATCTTGTAGCCTTTCCGTTCGATTCGGGTGATAATTTCTCCGATATGACGGGTCTTAACACCGTCAGGCTTTACTAAAACTAATGTGTATTCGTCTTTAACCATGGCGAAAACATCTCCTCACTTATCAATCTAACATATACAGACTAACATAACTTTATGCATAATGAAAGCGCTTTTTCACCAATTTTACTAAGCTTTTACTTTGTTAACTCGTGCTCAATCGTTAGTTGCAGACTGGCTTTCTCGTTCACCGCTGTACAGACAGGACCATTACTAATCATCGTAAGATCATGCATTGCTCGAGTTGCCATGGTATAAATCATGCCAATTTGATCGGTTCCCGTTAGGTTTTCCTGAGAAATGTCATAAGCAATTACAGAGTCAAACTCCAATCCCTTTGCAAGGTATACCGGAAGAACCAAAATGCCGCTCGGTAAGGAGGTATCGTTCATGTCTAACAGGTGAACATCATCAAATTGTCGACGCAACTGACGATAAACGTGTTGTGCTTGTTCTTGGTTCTTCGTTAATACAGCAACTGTCTCATATTCATCATGGTATTTTTGCACACTATTTTGCAGTGCCTGTGCAACTGCATCTTCAGAATAGCGTACCAGAAGTGATGGTCGCTTACCATGACGGGTGAATGACATAATTTGATCGCCGTCTGGTAAGAGTGACTTCGCAAAATCAGTAATTTCCTTCGTTGACCGGTAACTCCGCCGCAACGAAATTAAGTTAGGGTGTTTAGCATCCATTGTTTGACTTAGCCGATTCAACAAATTCTCTGGCAATTCCAATGGTTTAAACAGTGCTTGTTCGCTATCTCCAAGGACGGTGAACTTAGCACGAGGAAAGGCATGCCGGAGATAAATCATCATTGCGACAGAATAGTCTTGCATTTCATCAATGAAGACATATTTAAATGAATGATTCTGACCAGTTCCCATTAATAAATCACGCAGGTACATTAATGGTGCAGCGTGCATCATCTCTAAACGGTGCATTTCCAACTCTGAACTATAGTTAGCAATCATCTTTTCCCATTCCGAGCGCTGGATATTCTCAGGCAGTGGTAATTGACCTAGCCAGTTAGCATATTGGCTATAGAGATCAATGAAATAGTCATTATAGATTGCATCGGCAACAATTCGCAGCCGGCGTTTGGCCCACCGGTAAGCTAAGTAAGCATACTGCTCGTCTTCGTCTCGAAAATCATCAATCGTTTTCTTCCCATAAAGGTTATGGATTTGCTGGGTATCAAGGCTATCCAGTTCCTTAGCAACCCAGTCCTTCTTTGCTTCAACCTTAACCCGGCGTTGCAGTTCCCGAATCAACTGGTTCTTTAATTGGACCATTCGATTAGCAGCCTTCATCGCTGTAGGCTGGCTTTCGTAAAGCGACTGGATATGTTCTGCCGTAAAGAATACGCGGCCTTCAAATGTAATGTTGCTAAAGCATAACTGTTCATCTAACAAATGGGTCGCATAGTAATGAACGTTATGCATTGCTTCTTTGCTTTCAAGAAAGTCCGCAATCCGCCGATCCTGTTTTGAAGCCCGTTGCCGCTTCTCATAACGTTCAAAAATATTCTCTACTTGGAGACCCTCAAACCGCCGGCGAACAAAGCCAGACATTGTAACCTGCCGCATGTTACGTTCACCCAAACTTGGTAAGACTTGAGAAATGTAGTGACTAAACAACCGGTTTGGACTAAATAGCACAATTTGATCAGCGTTCAATGCGGTCCGGCTATGGTAAAGCAAATAGGCAATTCGTTGTAAGATCGCTGATGTTTTCCCTGAACCAGCAACCCCTTGCACGAGAAGCAAGTCACTATGAGTATCCCGGATAATATCGTTCTGCTCCTGCTGAATGGTTGCCACAATATTATGCATGTACTGATCGTTCTGTTCACCAAGAGCTGCCTGAAGGAGTTCATCCCCCACCGTCTCATTAGTATCAAACATGTTAACAATCCGGCCGTCCTTAATGGTAAATTGCCGTTTTTTCACTAGTGTTGTCTCACTAATACCGTTTGGTGTCTCATAACTTACTTCACCCAAGGTCCCGTTATAGTAAATTCCAGAAATTGGGGCCCGCCAGTCATATATCAAAAAGGCAGTCTTATCGTCATTCATCAATGAAGCCGTTCCAATATACAACGTTTCTGGTTTATCTTTACCAGGATCCTGAACATCAATCCGACCAAAGTATGGCGAATGTTTCAAGTTTTGAAGAGTCTTCAGTTGCCGCCGCAAAATGGTTTCACTTTCAGCTGCTCGTGAAACTAATTGCCGCTGTTGTTCAATCATTGCCCGTGATTCAGCAATATCATCAATTTCATACCGGTTAATTGAGGCGTTTTCGCTGTAGTTCTTTTCAACTGCCCGCGTTTCCTTATGGGCGTCAGCGAGGGCCTTTTTAGTTTCATCAATTTGTTTATCGATCTGTTTCATTACCAGATCAACGCGCTGTTGTTCTACTTGTCGTTCTTGCTCTTCGTTCACGACATTGCCCCCTTTAAAATCAGTCTTACTATTGTAGCACTATTCAATCTTTAGTATGAAGTGATCCGAACTCGTCTTGGAGCCTAGCCATTGTCGAATATGCAGGTGACAACAGCTCTTCAACTTGTTTAAAGAGCGGGAGTAACTTAGAGTACACGGCAGCTGCTTCAGGTTGTGGTTGGTAAATCGTTT
This sequence comes from Candidatus Limosilactobacillus merdavium, assembly GCA_018883805.1. Taxonomy (GTDB): domain Bacteria; phylum Bacillota; class Bacilli; order Lactobacillales; family Lactobacillaceae; genus Limosilactobacillus; species Limosilactobacillus merdavium. The sequence goes on from JAHLFK010000049.1 coordinate 29,205, forward strand.
CATGGCTAAGATAATTCTTAACAACACTATAATCTTCTGCCATTCCAATGCTTTCCATCACCATGATAATTGCGCCAAGGCATCCCGATTCAAAAGAGTCTGGAACATTTACCTGACAGTCAAGGGTATCTGCAAGCATTTGCCGCCAAACTTTAGAACGCGCAAAACCACCAGTTGCCGTTACCGATGATGGCTTCCCTATCAGTTTAGTTAATGATTCAAAAACAACTGCAATGTTTAAGTTAATCCCCTCTAAAATTGCACGAAGCATATCTGCTCTCGTATGCAATGCGGTTAAGCCAAAGAAGTCTCCCCGAGCATTGGAATTCCAAAGTGGTGCTCGTTCACCGCCTAAGTATGGGTGGAACAATAAGCCATGGGAACCAGCTGGTGTATTTGCAATTACGTGATTAGCCAAAGTGTAGCGATCCACCATCTCATTTTTGACTGCACTCTCATCAACTAAATGGTGAACAGCCCATTGGAAAACATAACCACCATTGTTTAAGGGGCCACCAACTATCCAGTGTTTCCGGTCAACTGCATAGCAAAAGAGTCGCTCTTGCGGATCAATCACTGGATGATCAGTGATTACCCGAACTGCTGCGGATGTTCCAATTGTAATTGCTACCTGATCTGGCTTAATTGCGCCAACACCGATATTGGACAAAGCACCGTCAAAAGCACCATAAATAAACGGTGTATTAATGGGTAATCCCATCTTCCGCCGTGCGATCTCACTCATTGTCCCTGCCTGGGTTGTTGGATCAACAATCTCTGGTAATTGTCTTTCATCGATCCCAGTTAGTTTCAACGCCATCGGATCCCATTGACCGGCCCGAATGTCCATTAAACCTGTACCACTAGCAACTGAAATATCCAACCGAAATTCATGAAAGAAGCGCCAAAAAAGATATGACTTAATATCAGCAACATAATGCATCTTTTTAAATAGTGCTGGTTGTGTTCGCTTCAACCAGAGCAATTTAGTCACCGGCGACATCGGGTGGATTGGCGTTCCCGTCCTCTGGTAAAGCTGTTTTCCTTGAGGTGATTTTTTTAAACGTAATGCATCTGCACGTGCTCTAGTATCGGCCCAGGTAATAATCCTCGTTAGCGGTTGATGATTTTCATCTAATAAGATCACACTCTGGTTAGCTGTCGAAAATGCTACACCGAGAAGTTGACCATTATTTAGATCTGCCCGGTTAGTTGCATCTCGGATAACTTTTTTAACTGCTTTTACGATTTCTTCGGGATCTTGCTCTGCCATTCCTTGAGGATTCCGATAAATCGGATACCCCTTTACAAAATGACCAATGATCGTCGCGTCTTGATCGTACAGTACTGCTTTGGTGGCGGTTGTTCCGACATCAACACCAATCAGATATCTCATGTTTCCCTCCTTAAAAAGGACTGTCACTTTTTCGTCACAGTCCTTTTGTTCACTAACTTATTCACTAATTTCGTTTGCTTTAACTAAAGCGTGTTTCAAAATAAATGGTGCTAGCACAGTAGCAACAATTATTACCGTTATTACATCAGAATAATACATCGGTGACAAGAGATGTGCTTGGTAACCAATTTGGGCTGTAATTAAGGCCATCTCACCCCGAGCAATCATTCCGCTACCAACAACATAAGAGCTTCTGAGATCAAACTTAGAAATGTAAGCACCAGCTCCACAACCAACTAACTTGGTTAAGCAAGCTAGAATTGTCATTACAACTACGAATACCCAAGATTCACTTAGACGATCAATCCGCATGTTTAATCCAACACTGACAAAGAATAGTGGAATAAACATTGCATAACCAATCGGAATGAAGCTTCGGTTAATCGTTTCTTTCCGGTGAGTATTGGCAACCGCAATTCCGGCGAAGAATGAACCAACAGCACCACTTAGGCCAACGTAATCCGCAATTGCAGCCATCCCCAGACAGATAATCATTGCCATTACTGATGGTGAAGCAACTGTCAATAAGCGTTCACTCAAGTGCATCAGGTAAGGTGCCAACCATTTAACAACTAAGTAAGTACCACCAAAGAAGAGTACCTGGAGAAGGAGGACTGCCCATAGTGGTTGCCCTCCAGTTTTACCTTCAGCCTGGTTGACGACACTGATCATAATACTTAAAAGAATAACACCGATAATATCATCAGCTACTGCTGCACCGAGGATTGTCGCCCCTTCTCGGCTATCCAGTCGTTTGAATTCCCGAAGAACAGCAACCGAAATACTAACAGAAGTCGCGGAAAAGATGACCCCGATAAACATTGATTCAAGCTTCGTAAAGCCAAAAAAATAACTCGCCGGTGCCATTACCGCAATTGGAACCACAACACCAATAATTGCCACAATTACCGCTGGCTTAAGATATTTTTTCAGTAGTGACAGATCACTCTCTAGTCCGGCAATGAACATTAGGATAATTACCCCAATTTCCTGAAACTCGTTCATCATTTCGTTCAAATGAACCCAGTTTAAAAGCGCGGGACCAGCAATAATACCGACTAAGATCTGTCCAATTACTTCAGGGATCTCAACTCGGCGACATAAGTGGGCAACTAACTGGGTCGCCAAAAGCAATCCAGCCAGTGTTGCGATAAATTCCATTCAATTACCTCCGTTCTCTAAGTAACTTTTAGACAATATTGTACCATAGGATCGCCGTCAAACAGCGAATCTAGCGGCAATTGTGAAAAGAACTTGAAAAGAATATAATTAGCCTTATAGATTGGGAGTGAAAGTTTGGATTCAACAAAAGGAGCGCAAACAATTCTGCGTTCGCGTGATATATTAAGGAAACCCTTTACCGCTAATTTTCTTCATTTTGTTGTTCCAGGAATTTTAGTCGGTTTCTTTACTGGTATTGTCGTTGGTGCTTTTCGGTGGATTATTGATCAAACATTGAAACTATTGACTATCGTATATCCTTACATGAATAGTCATCCAATATGGATTATCCCCTACATTTTAGGGACTCTCGTTGTCGTTTGGCTGATTGCTAAAATTATCCGACCAGAATTATTTGACGTTGTCGGTTCAGGAGTTCCGCAGATCGAAGCAGTTCTTCTTGGCAAACATCAAATGCACTGGTGGGGTGTTCTTTGGCGCAAGTTCGTTAGTGGCCTTCTAACAATTTGCCCCGGGCTCTTCCTTGGCCGTGAAGGACCTTGTATTCAAATTGGCGCTTGTATTGGTCAAGGCTTTGCGGAAGACTTTTACCACTACCAAAATAAAGAAGAGCGGGATCTTCTGATTAAATGTGGTATTGCTGCTGGGCTATCTGCTGCCTTCAGTGCCCCAGTTGCGGGAACAGTCTTTCTCCTTGAAGAAGTTACCCACCACTTTAATCCAAAAGTAATTGCTTCAGCGTTTGCAGCTGCCATTACTGCAGACCTGGTCACAATTATTTACTTTGGGACTAAACCATGTTTGACCCTTCCAATATCAGCTCGATTGCCATTATCTTCTTATTTATGGCTGGTCTTGGTTGGTCTCTTTATTGGCGCTGGTGGTTACCTCTTCCAATATGGAATGCTTAACCTTGGTTGGTGGTACAGGAAGTTTACAATTTTACCAAATTACTACCATGGTATTCTGCCATTTCTGCTCGTGATCCCAGTCGGTCTCTAGAATCCACATATTCTTGGTGGTAGTCATGCCTTTATCGTGTACGTTACTAAGATGTCATTAAGTGCTAACTGGCTAATCATTCTCAGCAGTCTAGTCCTCTTCTTAATTATGCGGTATGTCGGAACAATGATCGCTGCTGGTGCAACCGTGCCAGGTGGTATTTTCATGCCGATCTTCGTCTTGGGCGCTGTTTCAGGTGCTATCTTCGGCATTATCTTAATCCACTTCGGAATCATTCCGGCTTCTTGCTACTTGAACATGATTGCAATGGGGATGGCTGCTTTCTTTGGTGCCACTGAGGGAACACCTTTCTCAGCAATCCTTTTAGTTACCGAAATGGTTGGCTCAATTGAGCAAATCTTGCCGATGACCATTCTGACATTTGTTGCCTACTTCACCAGCATGGCTCTTGGATCTAGTCCTTCCATTTATGAAGCATTGCGGACTGAAATGTCAGCTAAACAGGGGAAAGCTGACACCAGTAATTAAGTTCTAAAATATTCAAAATTAAAAGAAGGGATGCAGACAAAACTTTGCCTGTATCTCTTCTCTTAGTTTTCAAGCGCTTGTTTAAGATCCACAATCAGGTCATCAGGATTTTCCAAACCGACTGATAAACGCAGAAGCTTAGTTGTGATTCCTAGTCGCTTTCGTTGATCAAGTTCGACATCTGCGTGTGTCTGATAATACGGGATCGTAATCAAGCTCTCGATCCCGCCAAGACTTTCTGCAAACGTAATCACTTTAACGTTATTTAATAGTTTATTTACATTTTCTTCGTCCTTAACGTAAAAACTAATAATGCCGCCTTTACCTGGATAAAGGACCTTGCCAATCCTTGGATCTTCTTTCAAGAATTTCACTACTTTTTGTGCGTTTGCTGTATGTTGCTTTACCCGCACCGTTAATGTTTTTAGACTGCGAAGCAATAACCATGAATCGAACGAATCCAGAGTATCACCAGTCGTAATGTAGTATTCAAAAAATTCTTCAGCTAATTTTTGATCCTTACAGACAAGGATCCCACCCAATAAATCGTTGTGTCCTGAAAGATACTTAGTCGCAGAATGGGCAACAATATCTGCGCCTTCTGTCAGTGGTTGTTGGTAAACCGGAGTATAGAATGTATTATCAACAGCAACTAAAATATTTGGATTCTTATGATGAACTGCAGTTGCTACGGCATTGATATCAATTTTCTTCATCGTTGGGTTAGAAGGCGTTTCGAGCCAAATCATTTTAGTTTGTGGCGTGATCTTATTAATCAAATCGTCAATCTTTTGGCCGTTCCACTGATCAAAATCAATCTTCGCGTGCTCATGTAAGTAACGGAAATAACGAAAATCACCACCATATAAGTCATCGAGTGAGATTAACTGGTCACCTGTTTTCAGAATACTCAGTGCAAGTTGAATCGCAGCCATCCCTGAACTAACTGCAAAAGCTGCCGTTCCCTTTTCTAAGCGTGCCATTGTCTCTTCAAGCGCTCTTCGATTTGGCGTTGAAATTCGTGAATATGTATAGCCCTGATGAGGATCAAAACTCTTAGCTTCATCTAATGAATCATGTCGATAATTAGACGAAAAATATAATGGCAATGCGACTGCTTTTTTACCGTCGAGGTGATTACCTGCTTGAGCTGCGATTGTTTCGATTGATTTTTGACACATAATGATTTCCTCCTATTTTCTTGCTTTAGCAATTGCCTGTTGGATGTCCGCAATTTGATCATGGTAGTCTTCAATGCCAACAGACATCCGAATGAGGCTCGGTTTGATTCCCGCGGCTAATTGTTCTGCCGATGTTAATTCTGCATGACTCATCTTACTTGGAAGTTCTACCAAGCTTTCAACTGCACCGAGGCTTACGGCCAACTTAAATAATCGCAAGTGGTTAATAAATTTAACAGGATCCACTTGTGGGCCTAGTTCAAACGAGAAAACGCCCCCGGCTCCACTCGCTTCTCTTCTTAGTTCTTCATACCCTGGCTGACCTTCTACCCCGGGATAATAAATTTTTTCGACTTCAGTTAATCCCTGAAGGTAATGAACAAGTTCCTTAACATTGGCAATCTGTCGATCAAGCCGCAAGCCCAATGTCTTTACACCTCTAGCTAACTCATTACTATCTTCCGGTGACAAGATCGCTCCGAGGGCATTTTGAATAAAGTAAACCCGTTTAGCAATCGCTTCGTCCTTAACGATTACTGCCCCTGCTGAAATATCGGAATGACCAGAGAGGTACTTTGTTGCGCTATGAATTACGATGTCTGCGCCCAAAGTTAGCGGCCGCAATAAGTAGGGACTTAGAAAGGTGTTATCCACGATTGTTAACAAATTATGCTGGTGTGCTAACTGAGCAACCTCCGTAATCGAAGTTACCTGGAGAAGTGGATTGGTAACTGGTTCAAAATAAATGGCCTTTGTGTTCGGTCGAATTGCTTTTTCGATTGTTCCCAAGTCACGGGTATCAACTGCGGTGATCGTTAACCCCCACCATTCAAAAAATTCATGAAGTAAGCGGAATGTCCCTCCATAAATTTGATCACCAACTATGAGGTGGTCACCTTTTTGGAAAATTGCCAGAGCAGCGTGAATTGCGGCCATACCAGAAGAAAAACAAAAGCCCTGGGTCCCTTCCTCTAAATCCGCCAGTTGTTCTTCAATTGCCCGCCGTGTTGGGTTTCCTGATCTCGAATAGTCATCCTTAACGGAAGCACCAACTTCTGGGTATTCGAATGTTGTTGCCTTGTAGATCGGAACCGTAACAGCACCTGTATTATTATCATTTTGTTCTGGTTGATGAACTAACCGTGTATTGAACTTTGTCATTCTCTTTTCCTCCTAAATAAAAAAACGTCCCCAGGTAGAAAGATCTACCTAGGGACGTCAAATAACGTGGTACCACCCAAAATTCACCGGTAATCTACCGGCCTCAACAACACTCTCGCGAATGCCAGGGATGGTAACGGATCCTGCCGAAATCACAGCCATTAAATTTTGACCACTCATTGTTGCTCCGAGCTCATCTTCAAAATATCCCGTAACCTGCCTTCGCACCATCAGCAGTCACTGTTAGAAACGCGATATTTCTACTCTTCTCATCAGCGCACATTATAATTAAATTAGAATTATTAAATTACGATTAGTATAGGTGGATGATTAATCATTGTCAACAAGAATTTAAAATTATTTTGCGGAGTATAATGAATACTATAATTAATCACGGAATTACGAGGGGGATGATTATTTTCATGCAGTTAAATCGAGTTCAACGTGCTCTTATTAAGTTTGGTGTCGTGTTAGTTGTCGCGCTAATTCTCATTAAACTTTATTATCCAGAATTAACCCTGCTAATCCATCCCAGTCCTAATCATCAACAGGAACTAATCTCGTTAGTTCACCAACACGCATTAAGCAATACTCTTTTACTAATCATCACAATTGCGCTCCTCTGTAGCATCCCCTTCGCTCCCAATTCCGTGGTCTGTATCTTTACCGGAGTTTGCTTTGGCCCAATAATTGGTTTCCTGATTAACTGGTGTGGAAATATTATCGGCAATGGTTTTGTTGCAGTCATGATTCGCCGTAGTGGGATTTCTGATCAAGTCCGTCAAAAGCAGGCGTTCGCTTATCTTACCCAACAACGCTTTCCAACTCTCGGGCTGACGATTGGCTTTATCGTTCCGGTTATCCCTAACCTACTCGTCAACTGTGCGGCTAATGGCTTACAGGTTTCTAATCAAAAATACCTTCTCGCTGTTAGCTTGGGGACTTTGCCAATCGCTTTCTTATATGCTTTAGGTGGCAATGCAATCTTCACAATGAGTTTCAAAGGAATCGCGATTGTAGTCGGTCTTTTCGTTTTTCTTTGTCTGTTCTACTTAAGCCTAAAGCGATTGCGGGCAAGGTTGCAAAATTAGTGTGTTTTTCAATTATAAAGGAGGTCCAACATGAGTAAAATAGATGAATATATTACTAAACGAAGTCAACAAAGTGCCGATTTTGCTAAGTAGTATAAAAAAGAAAATCAGAAATTAAAAATTGCTGTAGAGCGAACCGACAAGCATCAAAGATAAATAAACTCTCTAGAATAACTTTCTTTCAACAGAAGCCCTTATATCCACTAATTAGGATATAAGGGCTTTATATATCAATGATTTATTGCTCTAATTTTTAACTTAGTTTTGACGCTTTCTTAAACTAAAAAGTGAAACAGTTGAGGCAGCTAGAGTTAATCCAATGATGCTTAGTACCGATTCATTCTTATTACTAGTTTGTGGTAACTGACTAGCTTGTTTTTGACTAGCTTTATATTGTTCACGTGACATAGTTGACATAGTAACTGAAGCGCTGCTGTTGGCATTACCACTAGTAACATTAGCAAAGTGAACTGTAGCAGTAATTGAATCAGCAGATGGAATTGATTCCACATGGTTAGATTGTGTTTGTCCAGCTTGATGATTGTTTATCGTTGAAGTACTACCATTGTTTTGATTTACAGTTGAAACCGTCTTAACAGTTAATTGTGCCTTAACTGTTGTAGTTGAGCCATCTGGGAAGGCAATTAGAACATCTTCAGCATAATTACCAGCATGTTGAGCATCAGCAGCAACTTGGCTTGCATTTACCCATTGTGCAGTTGTGCCTTGTGGTAAGTCTGCGGTCTTACCGTTAGTAGAGGCAGCAATCACCATCATAAGCTTGTTAGGGGCACTGTGAAGCTTTACAGGAATAACTAACCCATTGGCAATTGATGGTGCAGAGACATTCTCACCAGCTTGAATAGTAATTGGAGAGATAACAACTTGGTTGCCATACTTTTGGGCATCGGTTTGGTAAGCACCCTTAGCAGCTTGCAATGCAGTTTGAGCATTAGTTAAGTTATCCTTAGCTTGGATGTATGCAGTTTGAGCAGCATTTGCCTTAGCTTGAGCAGCATCTACAGCAGCTGACAACGGAGCTAACTTAGATTGTTCAGCTTGGAGTTCTGTTTGAGCCTTAGTCAAGTTGCTTTGAGCTTGAGTTAAGGCGTTCTTAGCAGCTTGTAAGTTAGCTGTGGCATTTTGCAAATCAGCTAAGCGATCTTGTAAGCCTGTTAATACTTGTTGGTCATTAGCAACTTTAGCTTGAGCATCCTTAACTGCTTGTTCCTTAGTTTGAGCATTCTTCTTAGATGTAGCTAAGATATCCTTAGCATCATTTAAGGACTTTTGAGCAGTAGCTAAGGCATTCTTAGCAGTCTGTAATGCAGCTTTAGCCTTAACAACAGCAACTTGCTTTTGAGCATCACTAGCATGGAAAGCATCAACAGCTTGTTGAGCAGCTTGTTCATTACTTTGAGCAATAGTTAGTTGGGTCTTAGCTTGAGTTAAGTTGTTTTGAGCTGTAATAACATTAGTAGCATTATTAATAACTTGTTGTTGAGCCTTAAAATTGGTATTGGCATTATCAAAAGCTATTTGGGCAGTTTTAACATTATTATTAGCTATTTGTAATAAAGCAGCTGCTAATTGAGCTGTAATTTGTTTAGTATGTAGATCATCCTGAGCACGAGATAAATCAGAATCAAGCTGTTTCAGTTTAGTCTGATTGGTTAACACACTCTCTCCAATTTTATTTATATTCTGAACTGCCTCATCAGCAACTCGTTGAGCATTCTCAGCTGCATTAAATTTAATTTGAACTTGCGATAAAGCCGTTTGAGCATCTTTCAAAACTTGGTTAGCTTTTTTAGCCTTTTTTTGAGCTTGAATTAAGTTATTTTGACAATTTTCTTGAATAGTCTTAGCGTTATTTAGCATAAATTGAGCATCACTACTAGCAGTATCAGCAGCCTTCTTAATAGTTAACTTAGCTTGTTGATCTTTTTTGGCAGTAGTTAACTCATTATATGAAGTGCTAGATGAAATATCGTATTTATTAGCATCTAGGCCATTAGGGGTAGTTGGTACTTCAAATTCATAATGAGTATATCCATATTTATCAAATCCAATCCCCAATGAAGTTGCCTTGTCAAGATTAATACCGGCAAACACACTACTATGTTCCCATGAGTTATCACGATCAGAGAACATCATGTTAGTTACTCCATGATAAATTGATTCCTTCAAGGAATCCATAGTTTGTGATTCAATAGGAAGTTTATAAGTAGATCCACCAGTAGTTGTCCATTGTTGTAAACCACTTCCTATATTTTCACTTTGGAAATCGGGTAAGTTAGACAAGAAGTCATGATTATGGCCTTTACCATCTTTCGTATTATTACCAAACGCGTCCCAATTTGGATCATTATAACCATTCTTAATAATACTATTAGTAGTAGCCTGAGCATTTTCGCTAACAGTAACATTCGAAGTTCCAACTTGATTCCGAATTTGATTAATTAAATCAGCGGTATAGATAGCCAAATCCTTTTGTTGAGCTTCAGTAAGGTTTCTATAATCAACTACTTCTTTTTCTTCAGTTTTATTGTGCCTATAATGATTCATCGCTTCAGCTTGTTCAGCATATGAATAAATTTGCTGTGATAATACGCGAGCTACCGTTTCATTTGGGTCAAATTTTTCTTTATGATAATCTTTATATCTCAAGAAATTCTTCAATGCATCTACATACCCGTCTGGAAGTGTAATGGTATTAATGCCATACTTGTCATTTAAATGGTTAACCTTTTGCGTAGCCGTGTTATAGTCACTATCAGCTTGAGCAGCACTTTTTGCGGCACTATCAACAGCTTCTTGTGCAGTTTCAACTCTTTTATCTGCAAATAACTTAGCATTAGAAGCCACAGCTACATCACTATTAGCAGCACTAGCAGCTTGACTAGCAAATTCAGCCTCAGATTGCTTACTTTCCACAGCATAATGAGCCTCTGACACAGCCCAATGAGCACTGCTTTCATTTTTATATACAAGATTAGTATCAATTCTATCTAAAGCAGATTTAGCTGAATTATAAGCAGATCGCACATCAGATTGAGCAGCTAATTTTTCATTGACATTTTGCTGGGCAATTGCAGCGTCTAATTGGGCTGCACTGTTAACAGCCGAAGCGGCTGAAGCAGCTGATTGAGCTGCACTTAATGCATCTGATTTAATATCAATGTCTTTTTGCTCAATAGACAGAGTGCCATTAGCTGAAGTTTGAGTACTTTTCGCAGCTAAAACAGCATTAGAAGCAACATTAACATTGTTTTGAGCTTTAATTACTTCCAACTTAGCTTTAGCTAAAGCTTCTTGTAATTTAGAGTCATCACCATTTAAGGCATCCTTAGCAGTATCAACATTTTGTGAAGCAATATTAACATTAGCTCGCTTGCCATTTACATATGTTTGAGCAGCATCAACAGCAGATTGTTTACTAGTTACATCACTATTGGCATCACTGGCAGCCTTTTGAGCTTCAGATACAGCATTTTGGTCATTAGCAATTGTTTGTTTTTGGTTTTCAATTGCTTGTGAAGCACTAGCAACATTTTCTGGAGTTACACTGTTAGCAATTGATTGAGCACTGTTAACAGCTGATTGAGCTTTAGCAGCGGCATCAGAAGCTGCAGAAACATTAGCTGAAGCGCTAGCTACGTTTTGTGTTTGAGCACTAGCAGATGCTTGAGCATTGGTTAATGCAGCATTAGCATTGTTTAAATCACTTTGTTTAGCATTAACATCGGCTTGAGCATTATTTACATTTGTTTGGGCTTCATCAATCTTTTGAGCAGCTTGTGACTGGTCATTAGTTAATTTAACTGAAGCTTGACTGTTATTAGCTGTTACTGTGTCAGCATGAACGTTGTTGGCAATTGATACCCCAGCAACAGCAGCCGCTGCAACAGTAGCAGTAGCCATTAATTTCTTTTCAATATTATTTTTCTTCATTTTATTACTATCTCCTTAAGCAACCTGACATTATCTCCTCATTATTAATATATCACTACTAAATAACTATTAGTATAAAGTGTTCTAACCCCTAATATATAAAGATAAACTAATAATAAATTATGGGTAGAGGAATGATATTATATTGGGAATTGGCCTAGGTGATAACATTCGAAGAAAAAGAAAACAGCTAAGTCTTACACAAGAAGACTTAGCTGAATTAAGTAACTTGTCTGTCAATTTCATTTCAAAAATTGAACGTACAAGTAATCAAAATATCAATCTACAAAAGTTAGATGCAATCGCTGAAGCATTAAATATTTCATCTATTGATTCGATTAAGTCAACGAAGCCAACCAATAAGAATGTTAATCTAGCAGATGATCAAAATAGTTATTTCTTTAATAAGTTAACTGTTGAATTAAAAAAACTTCCTAAAGAGCAATCTGAAGAAATAAGCAAATATTTTCTATACTTAATAAAATCAATCAGAAATAAATAATACCTAACAAAAAAGCTGCAACACGGGTAAAACGTTGTTATATCAACAAATATTAGCTGTTCCACCATCAAAACTTACAACACGCTTCAGGGGATATGTTGCATCCCTGTGGCAAGTTTTAATATTTATGTTCAATTTTAATAATCTTTCTTCAACGTTTTTATCGTTATATCAACCTTTAGGAAGTCCGACTCTCCCTATTTAAGCCGTCTGGCGGAGTTGAACCGCCGTGTCACCCTTACCATGGATGTGCTCTACCTATCTGAGCTAAGACGGCGATTAAAGTATAACCGAAAATAGCTCAGTGGCGCAAGACTACCTTAATCTTTGACGCTTCTAAAATAGCTAATCCACATAATGATAGATTAATGTCTACTCCTTCATTTAGTTTATGAATACTTACAATCACCTCTTTATATATTTTTAGCTGATAACTTGAACTTTATGATAAGTTTCAACGGGACCATAATTGTAGTTAGATTTCTTTTATTGTAAATGAAGTGATTACAAATGTTGTAAATTTAGAAGGTAAGTAGTAAAACAGCGTCCATCATTATGATAGGCGCTGTTTTACTAAGATTATTTGTATATTTTCAAAAATTTTAAAACGTAAATTCAAATTAAAATAAATCTGAATGAGTGCCAATACCAACCAAATAAACAACTTCTTGGTTGGTTTTAACATATAACAATAAATGATCACCATTATGTCCGTCAAAATGAAGATCAAGTCCTTTAACCTCAACAGTAGTTAAAGGTCCTAAACGGCTTTTGATGTCCTTTATTTGCTTATTAGTTAAAGTAATTGGATGTTCATAAAAGTAATCAGGAATTTTCTCGTCATTTAAGAAGCAATTAATTACATATTCCCATGGTGAACGATGATCATCAGTGAATGGAACCTCTCCATGAAAAATATTATGCCAACGAGGATTTCTAATTACCTTTTTCCTTTGTTTCTTAAAATGATGGGTGGGGATAATTTTACTCATTTAGTAACTTCTCCAGTTCATCGTAGGATGACGCGCCTTTAAGTTTATGATCACTTAAATCATCAACTGCTTCGTTAATTGATGACATTGTTTCAGCATTAGGAATCCCCCAATACTTTGGTAAACCATCATTAGCAACAGATGATAACGTCATGCGAATGAAACTGGAAATCGATAAGCCATGAGCAGCTAATTCTTTGCTAGCTTTTTCTTTAACATCAACCGGAACCCGGCTATCTACTCTTGCATCCATTCTTATCACCTCAAGTATATTGTATGACAAATGGCGTACAGTATCAAATGATTCAGTCTATTTGCTTTTTAACAGGCTGATAAAGTTGCAAGGCTCCTCTAATCTTTGACACTTCTGAAGTAGCTAATCCACACAATGATTGAGAAAATCATCAAAACAATAAATGCGTGCTGCGTCCCTATCGCGGTGGAAACAGCTTGGCTGGCATGCAGGTGTGTCTGGCTGCTTGCAACAATCATAGCGGCAATGGAAGTTCCCATTGCGCCGGCGAATTGCTGCAAAGTATTCATAATTGCATTCCCTTGGGCTGTTTCTTCAGGACTAATACTCTTGAGTGCACTGGTCATTACGTTACCCATACACATCCCCATTCCAGCCATATAAAAAATGTAAACGAACATAATCATCGCATTACTCATATGACGACTAATCAACGCAAAGGTTAATAATGATAGGAAGCATAGTCCCATCCCAAAAAGGATTGGTCGGCGGGCACCAAAATGATCGAGGATCTTACCACCAAGCGGCGCAAAAATTGCACCGGCAACACCTGCTGGCAAGACGACTAATCCGGCGATCATGGCAGTGTTGCCGTTAACTAGTTGAATATAATTTGGCAATAGAAAGGCAAAGCCGAGCGACATAATCTGAGTAAGAAAGAAACCAAGAACATGGCCGGCAAACCGGTGATTCTTAAATAGTCGCAAGTTCAACGTTGGCGTAGCAATTGATAGGGAACGCCAAGTCAAGCCAACCATTCCAATGATTCCTAGGATGAAAGCTCCAAGAACATTCACACTCATAAATGGCATACTACCAACGTTACTGAAGCCATCGACAAGTCCGGTGAACATAAAGATAATCATTAATAAACTAATTAGATCAACTGATTGCTTCCGGATTTCAGACTTTTGTTGGATCCCCCATCGACCAAGGATAAAGGAAAGAACGAGGAATGGCAGTAATATGTAAAATACCCACCGCCAACTAAGTGAATTAGCGACAATTCCACCAAATGTTGGACCGATTGCAGGTGCAATTCCAGTAATTAAGTTACCCATCCCCATCATAAAGCCAATCTTACTCTGGGGGACTTGTTCCATAATGATATTAAACATTAGTGGTAGGGCAATCCCGGTTCCAACACCCTGAATGGCCCGCCCAATTAATAGCAACGGAAAGTTAGGTGCTAAGGCATCAATCACTAACCCCGCAATAAAGAACACATTCGCTACAGTAAAAAGGGTCTTAGTCTTATATGAACTTTTCAGGACTGCCGATAAAGGAACAATAATAGCGACTACTAGAAGATAGATTGAAGTCATCCACTGAACAGTATTGGTCGTTACCCCAAATTCTTTCATTAAGATCGGGAAGGTCACATTCATCGACGTTTCGACAATCACACCACTAAATGACATTAACCCGGTTGCTACGATTGCAGCAATCACCTTTGCAGGAATTTTATCATTACTAGTCATTTTTTCCCTCCTCAATAATAAAGTTCAAAATTTTCATAAAATGCTTAACTTCATCAGCAGAAAAGGCTCCTTTAATTGTTTTTTCTTTTGCTATGATGTATTGCCGAACTGTTGGAGCTAGCTCACGCCCCTTCTCAGTTAAAGAAATTACTTTTTGTCGCCGATCAGTTGCCGATTGGTGTTGCTCAACTAAGCCCTTTTTCACTAATCGTTGAATGAGCACTGTAGTTGTCGAACGTTTGATATTGAATTCTTGTTCTAACATGTGTTGGTCACATTCCGGCAAGTCACAATTTGCCATAAAATCAATCACTGACATTTGGGTTCCTGTTAGATTGTATTGATCAGCGAACCGGTTGAAATCTTGATTAAGGCTATTTGCTGCCATCTTTAACTGTCTACCAATTAATTCCATCAAAAAATCCCTCACAATTTTTGTTAGCTGTCTAACAAAATATTATAAGGGATCTTTTTTGATTGTAAAGATTAGATTAAGGAGGTTTACCAACCTAACTCTTCTGCATTTTGTGGAAGGCTAAGTTTACCTGCAGCCGCTTCAGCAAACGCTTGATCAAGAATGGCAAATGCTTGATCAAGTTCTTCTTCAGTAATTACCAATGGCGGTTGGAAACGAAGAATATTCCCACGAAGGCTGATGATAATTGCACCAAGTTCAAAGACGCGGTACATAATCTTAGTTGTCATTTCAGTATCGCCCTTACCGGTTTGTGGATCGACAATATCAATTCCTCCGTCAAGGCCATACATTCGGACACCACCGATAAAGTCATACTTCTCTTTTTCTTCATCAAAGAACTGTTTAGCCTTTTTACCAAGATTGGTTGAACGTTCAAGAAGGTTCTCTTCTTCGATAACATCTAACGTTGCGTTAGCCGCGGCAGTTGTGACTGGATTACCAGCAGTCGTGTAAACATTAGCTGGTGCGCCAAGTGATTCCATGATCTCCTTACGCCCAATAACGGCACTTAATGGTAACCCTGAAGCCAGTGACTTACCAACAGACATTAAGTCGGGTTCAAGCCCAAAGTTTTGGATCGACCACCATTTACCAGTACGACCCATTCCTTGATTAACTTCATCAACAGCAAACAGGATTCCATTATCCTTCGCAAATTGATAAATCTTCTTCATGAATTCAGGAGGTGTTTTAACAATTCCTCCATCACCTTGAATTGGTTCAATCAGAACTGCTGCAACTTCTTCAACTGGTAAGTAAGTTTCAAATGGCAGCTTAAACATCTTGAAGTAGCGATCAACAAATTGTTCATCTGTTTCATCAGGAAGTTTATCCCATGGATCAGGGAATGGCACTTTAACAACGCCAGGTAATAATGGGCCCATTTTTCGTGCCATATTAAGAGAAACACTAGAAAGCGTCATTGAGCCATATGTTGAGCCGTGATATGCACCAGTAAAGGAAACAATGTACGGACGACCTGTATACGCACGAGCAAACTTAATAATAGCGTCATTAGCATCCGATCCTGAATTTCCCCAAACAACTTCTGTTGGGCCAGACATCGGTGCTAGTTTTGCCAGTCGCGGTGCTAATCGTGCAGCTTGACTGTTAGCAAAGTATGCCGGTGTATATTGGATCAACTTTTGTGCTTGCTCTTGAATAGCTTTAACAACTTTAGGGTGAGAGTGCCCGGTATTGGTAGAACTGGCACTTGCTAAGAGATCAATGTACTGATTACCATCAACATCAGTTAAGATTGCACCATGACCACCATCAATTACGATGTCATAGTACTTAACCCGTGCAGCAGTTGCAAATGCTTCTTTTTCGTTTGCTAAAATTCGTTGGTTGTTTTCCATTGAACTCATTAGCAATCCCTCCCTACTTATTTTTATTTATTATCTTTCTCTTTTTTGCTCAAGTATGAATGACGCATCCCATAGGCAAAGTAAATAACTAGCCCAAGGATGAACCAAATACCAGCATAAAGTTTAGCCTGGTAATCCAAGCCAAGGAATACTAGCAATGAGGCAATGAAGCCCAATGCTGGAAGAACTGGGTAAAGCGGTACCTTAAATGCAGGATCATTAATATCCTTACCTTCCCGACGCCGAAGTGGGTAAATACCAATTGAAACGAACATGAACGCAATCAATGTTCCGGCAGAAATCAATTGTGAAAGGAAGGCAAATGGGAAGAAGGCAACAATCAAGATGGCAACAATAGTTAATGTCCATAGAGCACGGTTTGGACGGTTGTTATCATCCAACTTACCGAGCCACTTTGGAAGCATTCCATCACGACCAAATGAGTAAATCAGCCGTGAACCAGCCATACTCATCCCGATCAATGCAGTGAACATCCCAACAACCGCAATCGTTTGAACAACAACAGCAACTCCACCATGACCAGCGGCACGCAATGCCAGACCAACTGGTTCAGCACTATTAGCGTACTTGCTGTATGGCAGCATCCCAACAAGGACAAGACTAACGGCAACGAACAAAATAACGGCAATTGCCAGTGAACCAAGAATTCCTCGTGGCATCGTCTTTTGTGGGTTAATCGCTTCAGCAGAGTTAGCTGCGATTGAATCAAATCCGATGTATGAAAGGAAGATCATTGAAACCCCGGCATAAATACCTTGCCAGCCACCAAATGGGCCGTTAGCAGTTTCATGGTATTTAGGAATAAATGGTACATAGTTAGTAGCATGCAATGCAGTCAAACCAACAACAATGAAGAGCAGAACTGCGAAAACCTTCAAAACAACTAGGACGTTTTCAACCCGAGCAGTACGAGAAACCCCGCGGGAAATCAAGGCTGCAACCAGGGCAATAACAACAACAGAAATCAAGTCAACAATTCCACCATCAGTACCAAAGGCATTTGAAAGTGTCTTTGGAAGTTCAATCCCTAATGGTGCAAGCAAAGCCCGGAAGTTTGCTGATAGACCAGAACCAACGAAGGCTAAGGCAATGAAATACTCTGCAAGCAATGCCCAACCGGCAATCCAACCAAAGAATTCACCAAAAACAACGTTAATCCAAGAATACGCTGAACCTGCAAATGGCATCGCAGCTGACATTTCTGCATAGGCAAATGCAACTAATCCCGCAACCACCGCAGCAAGTAAGAACGAAATTGCAACGGCTGGTCCGGTATGCATTGCTGCCACTTCACCAGGAAGAGTGAAAATAGAGGTGGAGACAATCGTACCGACCCCAAGTGCTAAGAAGTCCCGCACCTTCAATGAACGCACCAAGTGGCCATCTTTATTGGCATAGACTTGCGGGTCTTCTTTTCGGGTAATTGTTTTCCAAAAACTCATAACCATTCCTCCTTATCAATTAAATTTAGATTAGAATAATAAGAAAACATTAACTTATTCTAACAATCGTTTGCGCATAGGTCAAATGTTAATTTAATAAATCTTGTATTTTTACTATGCTAAATGAATTATTAGATTATTCTCATAATTGAATTTTAAAATAAAAAGGACCTTCTAGAACTTGGGGAGTTTCCAGAAGGTCACTAATTTTTGAGATCAATCTAGCAGGTCTCAATAGGGGTATGTCTAAGCCTTATTAACTCGATTAAATTGGTTGAAGACCACTTATTATAGCCTTAAGTTGTTATTTAGGGGGTAAGCGTTTAGATAGTGTGTATAGCTATAACAACAACCAATTCATTATTTGCGAAATCATAGTCATGGGGAGGCGACAATGATTTCTTTAAAGGACAAAGCACTGGTTAATCAAGTTAACTTAGTATAGACATGATAACTGAAATTATTGTGCTATCACTGCTATTCACTAATAATAACAAAACATCAATATTCTCAGTTATAAATCGAGCAATAATAATATTTATCGCTCGTTCACCTATAGTTATACCTTTTTGCTTCATAAAAATCAAGTGAAGTCCCACCACAAATACTATGGATCGCGCTCAAGTCACTACTTACAAAGGCTAATTTTTTCTATCTTTTTAGCCATTCACCCGATAACTGTTTTATTTAGAGAACTTTTAATACTAACTTTATAGGATTATAATGATCATAATTTGATAAATAAGGAGATCATCTCTAATGCTTACCGATAGTGAGATCGTCGACGCAATTCACGAAATGCGTAAAATGTTTCCAGAGGCAGGAACAACCTTAAAGGCAGATACAACTTTTCATTTTCTCCTCGCAACTATTCTAAGTGCTCAATCGACGGATAAATCGGTTAATCTCGTAACACCACCATTGTTTAATCGCTACCCTACACCAGCATCATTAGCTGCCGCAGAGCCTGAAGATATCGAACCTTATATTAAATCACTCGGTCTATATAGAAATAAGGCTAAGTTTCTTGTGAATACATCGCGTGAAATTGTTGCTAAATTTAATGGTCAGGTTCCTCATACAATGAAAGAATTAACCAGTTTACCCGGAGTTGGCCGAAAAGTCGCTAATGTTGTCCTTGCTGAATGTTTTGATATTCCTGCTTTCCCTGTTGATACCCATGTTAGCCGTGTTGCCCGTCGTTTAGGAATGGTTAAGCCAAACGCAACTGTTTTGCAGATTGAAAAACGATTAAGGGAAGCTGTTCCTAAAGAAGAATGGCTCGATGCACACCACGCAATGATCTTCTTCGGACGTTACCAATGTACCTCGCGGAATCCTAAATGTGCGAAGTGTCCACTATTAACTATCTGCAAGTACGGTCAAGATAACGTCTTTTAACTTGATTTAAAAATAAATAAGAGGATGGAAAAATACAAAGAATTTTTCCATCCTCTTTATAGTTTTTGCTATTACACAGTCTAATCGCGGGAAACCTAATAGGCTAGCTAAGCGTCGTAACTGCAAGGCTCGAGCCTAAGTCCGAACGATAATCAGCCCGTTCCGTGCTAATCATCGTTCTATCCTTAGGCCACCGCCTTGCCTAGTCGTTATTTCCCAGCTCCCATATTGTTTTTTAGTTTTCTTCAGCATGACGCTTCTTCAGTGAGAAGATATGTAATGCTGTTGAACAAATCAAACAAAGAATTGTGGCTATGACTAAAAGAACTAACCCTGCATTCCAGCCATAGTGGTCAACTGCAACACCAAGTAAACTGGTTCCAAGAGTTGAACCAAGAACATAACTCATGAATCCCCGAAGACCAACAGTTGAACCAACGGCAAATGGTGGAACAACTTCCATTGTTTGAACAGAATCAAGGAATTGTGGAATGTAAACCAGGCATCCTGCCAATGCAGCATAAACTGTTACCGCAGTGACTGATTTACTATTCCAATAACCGAAGATACAGAAAATAATCAAAACCAATGCGATCATTGCTGGTGGCATCCGATAACTCTTAAATAATTTATCGGAAATGATTCCGGCTAATAAGGTTGATGGGATTGCGGCCCATTCAAAGAAGGCAAACGCAACCATCATTTGTCCATGGGTAAAGCCCTTCGCCTGAATCAAGAAGATTGGCAACCAAGTTAAGATCCCAAACCGAATCATGTAAACAAACGTATCCATGAAGGAAACCAACCAAGCACCAGGGTTATTAAATACGTACTTCGTTAAGATTTGCCATGAAGAGAGGTTGTGATAATCGACATCACTTTGTTCCTGCTTAGTTTCTTCAAGTGGTTGTAACCCTTCTTCTTCTGGCCGTCCTTTAACAAAGATCAGAACAATAAGAGCTACCGCAATTGCAACCAATGCAGGGAAAACATAAATTGCAAACCGCCAATGACTAGCACCGACGATTCCGAGCATAAATCCTGCTAATGGAGAAATTAATCCCCCACCAAGGTTATGTGAGGTATTCCATATTGAAGTTATGAATCCCCGTTGCTTTTTATCGAACCAGGTCGACAGGATAATGAAAGATGGTCCAACACCCATTCCTTGGAAAATTCCTAATAAAATTAAAATAATGGCTAGTGACCAAAGGCTGAATCCAAAGAACGCAAGACACATACTTAACAGTGCACAGATAATTAGACCAGTCGCCATAAATCGTTTAGGGTTAGCCTTATCAGACCATGCACTCATGACACCCTTACCTAATCCATAGGCAATCAGTAAACAACTTGAAAGCATCCCAATTTGTCCCTTAGACAAATCAAGTGAGGACTTTAGTTGTGGCGTCGACAACGTAAAGTTATTCCGTACAATATAGAATGCGGCATATCCAATAAAAACACCAAACAAAGACATCCACTTATATCGTTGGAATAATGCTTGTTGTTTTTCTGCTGGAACTGGATCTTTATGCCGTGGCTTTAAAAAGCTTAACATCTGATCATCTCCTATTATATTTTCTCCCCATCCCATATAGAAAAACGCTTACAATGTCAATTATACATTAGTTAACCATACAAAAAAAGCGGATCCGGTTAAGATTTCGCTAAACTTAACTGTTTCCGCTTTTTTATACATTAATAATTTAATATTTATTCGTGATCAATTCCAACTTTATTAGAAGCTTGCTTAACATTCTTAGCTTGCTTGTGACTGTTCAAGTACTTGATCATGTCTTGTTGAGATACCGTTTCGACCGGGTTATAAATGTCACCATTATGTGGTGCGCTTGGTGTTCCGAACTCGTAAATGTTTACACTGCCATCTTGGTTAATCGTGTATGCGGAGTAAACAACTTCTCGGTTACTATCCTTACTGTTAAAGGCAACGTAAACTGTTCCCGTTCCCTTAGCAGATAAATAGTTAACAATATCTGGTTCAGTGGTTTCTTTAATCAAGATTCCATTGTCAGAATTATTAACAACATCTTTCCACTTTGAAACGTTCTTTTGTGCAGCATAAGTTGCAACCGCAGCAGCGAATTCGTTTGGTTTCATGTTAGTTTGTAACTTAGCCTCATTATTCTTAACTGCTTGCTTCTTTGGTGCTGCCTTCTTTGCAACCTTAGTGTTACTCTTCTTGGTTGCCTTAGAAGATGACTTAGCAGCTTGATTTTTGACATTCTTCTTGGCAGAAGATTCCTTAGTTTCCTTCGTCTTACTTGATTGTGAAGACTTAGTAGTGCTCTTCTTGCTCTCAGATTTGCTACTTGATGAAGAAGCCTTCTTTGCCTTTTCTGAAGAGCTTGAATTTGTCTTAACAGAAGAACTTGAACTGCTTGAAACTACACTACTACTTTCTGAGGAATCCGAAATGGTCCTGGTCGTTTGTTGAATATTTTGCCGTGCCTCTGTCTGCTCTTGATGAGTATCAAAGATGTAACTACCACCAGCAATAATTGCCAGAGTTGCAACAATTACCATTTCATTTTTGTGACGAATCTTACTCTTTTCAGCTTTTTGTTGGCGTTGATCATAAAATGAACTCATCTCGCCACGACTAAAATCATACCCACAAGATGGACAGATCCGGTTTTGTTCAGGAACATTTTTTCCACACCAAGGACATTTCTTCATTCTAATCCCCCCAATCATTCATTACTTAGCTAATCTCATTATAAACCTAATTCCTAAAAAAATGAATTTTTTTGTAATTAAAATACTATTCGTTCTCTAGTTTTTCCTTTGCTGACTGTAATTTAGCAGCTTCATCAGGTGATAACTCTGGATAAGCTAGAGGCAATTTTTCAATTTCTTTAGTTAAGATATCCGATACGATTAGCCGTGAATACCACTTATCATCTGAAGGGATAACGTACCATGGATTTTTCTTTGTTGCTGTAGCATTAATTGCCTTTTCATATGCGTCTTGATACTTATCCCAGTATTGACGTTCACGAATGTCTGCTGAGGAGAACTTCCAATGCTTCTTTGGTAAATTAATCCGGCGTAAGAACCGGTTCTTTTGTTCATCTTTTGATACATGGAGGAAGAACTTGAGAATTACAAAGCCATTCCGTGAAAGGTACTTTTCATAATCACGGATGTCTTGGTACCGACCTTCAAAGAAGTGATCATTAACATCTTGGAGGCTATCAACCTCTGGTAAATTAGCTTTTAAAATCAGCTCTGGATGAACACGAGAAACTAAAACATCCTCGTAATATGACCGGTTAAATACTCCAATTTCTCCCCGAGAAGGAAGTTGTTGGTTAATCCGCCAAAGATAATCATGGCGCAATTCAGTCGAAGTTGGTTGCTTAAAGTTAGCTACTTTGAAGCCAACGGGATTAACCCCAGAGAAAATATGAGCAATCATACTATCCTTACCCGCAGCATCCATTGCTTGAAATACAACCAAAACCCCATACTTATGCCGAGCGTACATCATCTTTTGTGCACGACGAATGTGATGAAGGTTTTCGTCAATCTGTGCTTTAATTTGTTCAAGCTCATCAGCACTATCTTTTACTTTTGTTGGTGCCTTCTTGATATCAAAATCATTACCGGTATACCTATAATTCATTATTCCTGCCTCCAGACTAAATTACTCTTATTCTAGCACTGATTAATCTTGAACATTAAGCTTTCTTAGACGTAATCCAATAATGAAAGCAATCATAAGGAAGACAATTACAAACCAGTATGGGTATTGATAATTAACATCAAGCAGTGCCCCTGTGATTAGCGGTCCGATAATATTACCGATACTCGTTAACGACATATTGATCCCGTTCAAAAGTCCTTGGTTAGCCTTACTTGCCTTAGTTAGCAACGTGGTAATTGCTGGTCGTAAAAGATCAAAGGCTTCAAAGACAAACAGTGTAGCCACGATTAATTGCCAATGGGAATGGTCATAGATAACCAAAATTGTCCCCACGATACTTAAAAGGAAACTCCATTCCATCAAGCGTACTTCACCAAGCCAACGAACCAGCCGCTCGAAGAAGAAAACTTGTAAAACCAGGGAGATAATCCCATTCAACGTCAAGACCAGAGCAATGGCACTAAGGTCAAAGTTATGGACCTCGTTAACGTAAAGGCTATAAATACTTTCGAAACCAGCTAAACCGAATGCCGCAACAAAGATCATTAGGAAGAGAACAGCCAAGGTTGGCGTCATGATCTGCTTAATCTGTTTCCAGCTACTACCAAGGAGTTCTTTTTCTGGATTCTTAGTCTCACTCTGGAAGCGCCCATCCTCATCACGAGGAAGAAAGCGCCATGCGACCACCGTACTAATTAACCCTAAAATTCCGGCAATCCAGAATGGAAATTTATAACTAACATGGGCGAGCAGTCCCCCTAAACCAGGACCAAGGATTAACCCACCACTAAACGCCGCTGATAGCCAGCCGATTACTTTAGCACGGTCACGTTCCGTAGTAATATCAGCAGCCAATGCCATTGATGTTGGTACAAACATTGCTGCAGAAAGTCCATCAACTGCTCGCGAAAGATCGAACACCCACAGATGCTGTGCTAATGCAAAGACAAACTCAGCGATTGCAAAAATTAAGAGTCCCCAAACCAGCATTGGTTTCCGCCCAATCTTATCTGACAAACGACCAACGATTGGTGAGGCAATAAATTGCACAAAGGCAAATAATGAGGACATTACCCCCATATCAAAAGCAGTAAAGTGATATTCGTTCTTGATGAATGGTTCTACCGGGAAAACTAAGCTCATTCCCAAGCATATTAAGAATTCACAAAATAGGACAACAGCGATAATTTGCTTTACTTCTTTTGTCATTTTTCTCTCCTTTTCTCAATATAAAAGAAAGCGGCACCCGTTTGGTGGCACCACTTTGACTTTATCTTTCATCATCATACCAAAAAACTGGCAAGAAGCATAGTTTCTTGCCAGTTTTGATGAATTAATATGTGGAGTTGTTTTGACCTATTTTACCAAGGGAAACAAGTCAAGAATGTTGCAAAGCTAAAGAAGATCCCTGGGAAGTTAGCCCAGAAGACAGGCCAATCACGGTCCTTCTTGAAGTATGCGTAAATGCTCCAGAGAGTACAGTTTACTCCAGCAACAAATGGTTGAAGCGGTGCTGCATAATTACCATGTAAATTGTTATAAATTTGTGCGATGTAAGATACATACATCAAAATAGCAATCACACTAGCAATCCGACCTAGCCAACTAATAAACTTTGATTCATTCATTCTCGTTTCTCCTTTTCAATAAAACAAATACAGTCGTCTATCTCTAATCTGTAAAGCTTAAATTTGGAAAGACACGCTTGTCCACTCCAATTGGTGAAAAAGCCTTGGAAAAGATTTTGAAATAAGATATAGAAATAATTTCCTAATTTATTAAGCGTCTTCGCCAGCAACCTTAACAATTGCCTTAGAAATGTTACCTAACTTGCCACTTACAAAGTCTTCAACGTGAGCAAAGTCCAAAACATTTGAAATCAAAGGAAGTGGATCAACGTCACCAGATTGAAGCAAAGCAATTGAATCTTCGAAAGTGTAAGGGTTAATGAAGGTACCTTGAATAGTTAATTGCTTTTGGTAAACCTTGTAAGTATTTACCTTGAATTCAGAATCAGGGTTACCAACACCAAACATCAATACTTGACCACCACGACGAGCAGCTTCAACAGCTTGTTCTTGAGTCTTTGGTAGACCAACGGCTTCAACTACGATGTCGTATGAGTCATTCTTAATTTCTTCTGGGTGAGTCATGTTATTGATGGTCTTGAAACCGAAGTGCTTCCGGTTATTTTCAAGCTTTTCGTCAACAGTACCGGCAAGGGTAACTTCACGAATACCACGAGCCTTTAAGATTTGAGCAATCAATTGACCTTCGAAGCCATCACCGATAATCAATGCGTTTTGGTATGGGTGAGTAGTCAATAAGTCAACAGCGTGCATTGCACATGAGATTGGTTCAATTACGGCTGCGGCTTCAAGTGAAACATTGTCAGGAACATGGTAAACAACTTCTTCAGGAGCAGTGAAGTATTCTTCAAAGCCACCGTCACGAGTAACACCAACGGCATCCAAGTGTTCACAAAGTTCTGGACGAGATGTCCGGCAGTAGTAGCACTTGTGGCAGTAAATGTTTGGATCAACGCTGACACGATCGCCAACCTTGAAGTTTTCAACTTCACTACCTACAGCAGCAACAACACCAGAATTTTCGTGTCCTAGAACAATTGGTGGAACAGCATCTGCTGAACCTGGAAGGCCATTGTACAAGGCCTTGTCAGTACCACAGATACCAGCCCAAGCGGTGTGTACTAATACTTCGTTTGGCTTAACTTCTGGCTTCTTGTAGTTGTCATCAATTTCTAACTTCTTCTTACCAGTCATTACTAAAGCTTTCATCAGATATTCCTCCTACACTAACAAAGTGCTTTCGGATTAATTGAAACTAAGGATAATAGTTGTCTTTAGTAAGAATTAACCTTTAACAACTTCACAAAATTCGATGGTTTCATCATTTGGACCAACGATGTTAAAGAACTTAATTCCATGCTTCCAGAAGTCAAGGTGTTGAACTTCGTCTTCCTTAACATTGAATCCTTCTTCCTTAGCAGCCTTGAATGCGCCATCTGCATCTTCAACGTTTAATGAGATATGGTTAATTGCGCCAGTCTTGTGAACAGCACCATCGCTGTCCCAGATTTCCAACATCAAGTGTCCTACCTTCATAAATACAACTTGGTGTCCTTGGTCATCTGTGTCGAATTGGCCTTGCTTCTTGAAACCTAACTTTTCCCAGAAGGCAATAGTCTTCTTTAAGTCATCAGTTGGGATTCCAACGTGTGCCAAATCGTCATAGTAACCCGCTAAGCTCTTGTTAAATGCCATAAGTCTCACCTCCTTTAAATGATATTTGGTTGTTTACTTACTTTATAGAGTACTTCGATTAATAAATGTGCTTGATAAAGAGTGTTCTACTGTGGCTGAGTCGAAATGTGCTCGCCAGGAGCTTGCTAGAGCTAGCAACCTCCCTCCTAGGCGCTAGTCGCCTTAGTCGGGAGAAATTGCTAGCCTTCCGCAAGCTCTTTGCTGGCTCGCACTCTAATTCGTAGCTGCCTTTAGAGCTAAGGCAAAGTCGCCGATGGTTGCGGAGCCGTTGTTTTGGGCTAATGGCATTGTGATGTATTCGTTCAAGTCGCCAACTTCAACATAATCGTTGAGCAGCTTCTTGAATTCACGACGAACTTTCTTTAAGAATTCTTCGCTAACAACACCACCACCAAAGACGATTTGTCCTGGACGGAACATTAAAGTAGTGTCTAGAGCAGCTTGGGCAACATAGTAAGCCATGATGTCCCAAACGTGGTTAGTCAATGGAACATCTTTACCCTTCTTACCGAGACGAGCGTCGAATGTTGGGCCACTAACTAATCCTTCAAAACAATCACCGTGGAATGGGCAAATTCCCTTGAAATCAAGGTCATCTGGGTGCCGCTTCAAGCGAATGTGTCCCATTTCTGGGTGGCCTAATTCACCGACAAACTTACCATCGATAACTGCACCAGCACCAACACCAGTACCGATAGTGTAGTAAACCAATGAATTAATCCGCTTGTTGAACAAGGTTGAAAGAACATATTCACCGTAAGCAGAACCATTAACATCAGTAGTCCAAGCAATTGGAATGTTAAAGTGCTTCTTGAATGGACCTACAAAGTCAGTATCTTGCCAACCTGGCTTTGGAGTATTAGTAATGTAACCATACTTTGGTGAACTCTTCCGAATTTCAATTGGACCAAATGAGGCAATTGCAATTGCACTTAAATCATCTTTGTATTGATCAAACCATTCAATACACTTTTGAAGAGTTTCTTCAGGAGTGGTTGTTGGAATATGAATTGAATCTTGAATTTGATAATTGATGTTACCAACGGCACAAACAAACTTTGTACCACCGGCTTCGATACTTCCGAGTAACATTGCAATCCCTCCTACTTATTTTCATCCATTTCAGCACGAAGCTTCTTACCGATTTCTTCGTATCCTGGCTTACCTAACAGGCCAAACATGTTAACCTTGTATGCTTCAACTCCTGGTTGGTTGAATGGGTTAATCCCGTTCAA
>JAHLFK010000050.1 GCA_018883805.1 Candidatus Limosilactobacillus merdavium
GCATCGACAACGTACCACTTGCGATCAACTTCACCAGGTTTTGCGATGTATGTCGTTCTCACGATTAAGTCCTCCAATTTTGTTTTTCTTTTACATATAATAGTGTACCGAGTTATTAGATGGAAAAGAAATACCAAGTGCTAGTATACCCTGTTCAACGCACTTCGTCAATCACTTTCCCGAATCATTACCATAATCAACCGAAACAAGATAAAGTCCACTAGCTGGTGCAGTCATTCTTGCTTGCGTCCGATCCTTTGCAGCCAATACTCGTTTTACGTCACTAACTGGCCGCTGCTTGCTCCCTACTTCCAATAGAAAGGCAACCATAATGCGAATCTGATTATATAGGAAACCATTACCAGTAAAATCAAAGACAACTTCATTTCTGAGCTCATCCCGTTTGATTTTAATATCATAAATTGTCCGCACATTACTTTTTGCCTGACTTCCTGAAGCCACAAAACTAGTGAAATCATGTTCACCGATGAAATCTTGTGCTGCTTGACGCATTAGATCTAGATCTAATGGATATTTGAAATGAGCAGTGTAGTTTCGTTTAAACGGATTTACGAACTCACCTTGATCAACCCGATAACGATAAGTTTTATCATGGGCACTATAGCGGGCATGGAAATCATTATCCACTAGTTCTGCCTTTTTTACTAAGATATCTAACGGCAATATGCTATTTAATGCTTTTCGCATTGACTCATTACTAAGATGATAAGGGATATCAAAATGAGCAACTTGATTTAATGCATGTACTCCTGCATCAGTTCTTCCTGAACCAATTACTGGAATTGCTGGTGTAGGATGCTTAGCAATCTTATTTACCGCATTCTTTAATACCTGTTCAACGGTCCGCTTATGAGGCTGAATTTGAAATCCGGAAAAATTAGAACCATCATATGCAAATGTTATTTTGTATCGATACATGATTAATCCTTTCTCGCTAAATAAAGTTTAGTATTCCGATCCCTACATCAACCAGAATGATTAAAACAATAGCAACTGTATCACGACTATGCCATTGTAATTGCCGATATTCTGTCCGTGGACGATCTAATGAATATCCCCGCGCTTCCATCGCTGTTGCCAGATCCTCTGAGTGCTGAAATGCACTTACAAATAATGGAATTACGATTGGTAATAGGTGCTTTAACCGAGTCATTATGTTTCCCTGATGGAAATTCATCCCCCGTGATCGCTGCGCATCCATAATCACCTTAATATCATTCATAATTGTTGGGACAAATCGCAATGCAATTGATAACATTAATGAAATCTTATCGACTGGAACCTTAATCCACTTTAACGGCTTAATTAGCCAAGAAAAGGCATTAGCTAATTGTAAGGTTGGCGTCGTCGCTGTTAATACAGTTGATGCAGTGATAATAACAGTAAACCGATAAAAGATTAAGAATGAGTTTGCTATCCCATCACTCGTAATCGAAATCCACCCATAATGCCAATATATCTGACCACCACTACTAAAAAGGACCTGTAAGCACACTGTAATCAGAATTATGATCAAGAAAGGTTTTAACCCTGACCAATACATTTTTAACGGCACTCGACTGACTATCAGGGTTACTAATAAAACAGCCGTGAGCCACAACGATGACCAAAGATGGTTAGTAAAGAATACACTGATTACGTACCAAATGCATAGTAAAAGCTTAGTACGGGCATCCAGTCGATGAATTGGTGAATTCAGAGGAATATAGCTCCCAAACACAACCATATTATTCATCCTTCTCACCCCGCTTTACGAGCTCTTTAGCAATATCTGCGGAAAGTTCAGTCAATGTTAATGGCAAAGTATTTAATCCTATTTCCCGGGAAATCTGAATACTTTCAGGTGGTAATAACTGACTATTTTCTAACAATTGTTGATTTGCTAAGAAATCGATCGGTTTGCCATTGAAAACAATATTGCCATCATGCAAAGCAACAATTTGTGTAGCCAAGGAAGTTATCATCTCTAAATAGTGCGTAATCATGATAATCGTAATTCCACGATAATTGAGCTCCGTAATAATTTTTAGCAATCGTTGGTTTCCTAGTGAGTCAAGTCCAACTGCTGGCTCGTCCAAAATAAGAATATCTGGTTTAGTTGCCAGAACACCTGCAATCGCAACTCGTCTCATCTGACCACCTGACAAAGAAAAGGGAGAGCTATTTAATAGATCTGCTGAGAGTTGAACCATCTCTAAGGCTTCCTCAACTGCTGCATCTATTTTTGCCTTTTTCCATCCAAGATTGCGGGGACCAAATTCTAGGTCTTCGCGAACAGTTTGTGCAAACAATTGACGCTCTGGAAACTGGAAAACAAAACCTACTTTCTGTCGATACTGATCTAATTTCTTAGTTGGGGTCTGACTATTAATCTCATTGCCATTAAGAATCACTTGTCCAGAAGTCGGGACTGCTAATGCATCAATTAGCCTTACCAAGGTTGATTTCCCACTCCCTGTTTGTCCTACAAGAACAGTAAACGAACCACGAGTAATCGTAAGGTTAATATTTTTCAATGCTTGATACGCAAGTGGAGTAGCTGACTGATAAGTAAAGTTGACATTATTTAATTTAACTTGTGCTTCAGCCATTTGATCATCTCTCCTGTTGTTAAATATTCTTGGGGAACTTCAATACCAGCTTGAACTAAATTATTTTTTAGCTGCTGTCCGGTTGCAGGGGCTATCTGTAATTTCGCAAATAGCTCCTGATTGGCAAGAATTTTACGTGAGTCACCGTTAGCTAAGATTTTCCCTTGATCAACTATTAAAACATGATCCGCTAACTCTGCTTTATTAAGGTCATGGGTAATCATAATAATCGTATACTGATCTTCTTCATGAAGGGTTTGAAGCAACTGCATAACAGACTTTCTCCCCATTGGATCTAACATGCTCGTTGCTTCATCAAAAACAATTATTTTAGGTTTGACTGCCAAAACTCCAGCAATTGCTACCCGCTGCTTTTGCCCGCCTGATAAGTCAGAGATAAGGTGGTTTGCATAATCTGTCATTCCAACTTTCTCCAAGACGCTTCTAATTATTCCCGGCATTTTTTCTGGTGCTATATTGTAGTTTTCAAGGCCAAACGCAATATCTTCAGCAACCGTCGAACCTACAAACTGATTTTCTGGATTCTGAAATACCATTCCAACGAGCTTATGTACCTCTGGTAAACTTTCTTCAGTAACTTTTAAGTCACCGATATGTATCTCACCACTTGCTGGTTTAAGTAGGCCATTAAGTAAACGGACAATTGTACTCTTGCCACTTCCATTATGACCAACAATTGCGATCCATTTATTAGTTGGCAATGTAAAAGATTGATCTTTAATTTGAAATCTTTTAGAATCCGAATATTTAAATGTAACATGATTAAAATTAATTTTTTCCATGTCCATAGTCCTTTATATTGATACCTACTATTCTACCAGAGAAAGCAAAAAAATTTAAAAATAAAAAATCACTTACCAAAGGAGTGCACGGTCTCCCGCATTCGAGCTAGACTAGGGTTAAAACCCACCATCGTAACGCTCTATACTTCAGTGATAGTGATTCTTTATTACGTATTAATGAAATCTGATTAACGAAATGTTAGTCAACGAATTCTAAGATAACCATCTTAGCACCGTCACCACGACGAGGCATAGTCTTCAAAATCCGTGTGTAACCACCATTACGTTCAGCATACTTAGGTGCCAATTCTTCAAATAAGTTTTGAAGAGCAGATTGGATACGAATGTTGTCGCCATCTTCCTTAACATCAGCAACAACGTTCCGAACAAAAGCAGCTGCCTTACGACGTGAAGCTAAATCGCCACGCTTTGCAAGGGTAATCATTTGATCAGCAGTCTTACGAACTTCCTTAG
>JAHLFK010000051.1 GCA_018883805.1 Candidatus Limosilactobacillus merdavium
GCAGTTCTTCAACTCGGTTTCTCCGCAAACGACCTCAACTTAATTTCTTCAATCGTCCTTGCTATCTGCATGATGCTACCACAACTCGAAAAAGTTGTTCACTTGCGTAAGCCTATTCTGAAGGGAGTGCAGCCACATGAGTAAGCCAATTTTAGAATTAAAGAATGTTAAAACAGTTGTCAATAAAGGGACAAGTAACGAAACTACTATTCTCAAGGGAATTAACCTTAAAATAAATGAAGGTGACTTTATCACCATCGTGGGTACAAACGGTGCTGGTAAGTCAACCCTTTTCAACGTTATCGGTGGTAACCTGCATGCTGATAGTGGTCAAATTCTGCATAATGGAAAAGACATCACTCGTTCAACCGAAGAACAACGGACGACCTTCCTTGCTCGGGTCTTTCAGGATCCAAAATTAGGGACTGCTCCCCGAATGAATGTTGCTGAAAACATGCTTTTGGCAACTAAGCGTGGTGAAAAGCGTCACCTTGTGCTTCGTAAGTTAAAGCAGAATATGGACCGGTTTACTAAACTAGCCGCAACCATGAACAATGGGTTGGAAAAGCGGATGACTACAGCGACTGGTGCACTTTCAGGTGGTCAACGGCAGGCTTTAAGTTTCTTAATGGCAACTTTGAAGCGACCGGATATCTTACTTCTCGATGAACATACCGCCGCATTGGATCCTCATACCAGCTTAAACCTGCTTCATGCAACTAATGAGCGGATCACCCAGGATCATTTAACTGCTTTAATGATTACTCACCACTTAGAAGATGCATTGACTTATGGGAATCGATTAATCGTTCTTAAAGATGGTCAAATTAAGGCTGATTTTACCGGCGAAGAAAAGCAAAAACTCACAACAGAAAAGCTTTACACTTATTTTGAAGATTAATCCTTGTAAATATTCCAAAAATGGTATATTTTAAATATATCGATTTTGGAATATTTTGTTTTAAGGAGTTTTTTTATGAATTGGTGGGTTATCTTCCTTACTTTTATTGCTGTGAACCTTGATTTCTTCCTTATTCTGATCTTCTTGCTTAATAGCTATCGAACTAGGGATGTCATTATTGGTTACTCATTAGGTTTGGTTCTTTTACTTGCTGCTAGTTTCTTTATTGGTAAGCTATTAAGCCTCTTTCTTCCCGAATGGCTACTTGGGATTCTTGGTATTTTACCAATCTATATGGCACTCCATGATAATGACGAAGATCCAACAGGAAAAGGTACTCATAATCCGATCTTGAACACCTTTATTACTTACTTAGCAGTTTGTTCTGGGTGTAACCTTTCAATTTTTCTCCCGGTATTAACTGGTCTATCTTTTAATAATTTCCTTTTAGTTACTGGTTTTATCATCATTTTGGCGATCATTGTCGTAATCATCGTAAAACTAGTTGGCGATTTACCAGTTGTGAAACAAGTAATGGATAAATATGGTGAACCATTAATGAAGATTATCTATATTGGCGTTGGACTATACGTCTTCTGGGATAGTGGTCTCATTAGCCACTTGGTCAAGCTCCTGGTGTAATACATAAAGTTAAGATTAACCAGTCCGGTGAAAGGAGATTTATACATGACGCCTGTTTCAGATTTAATTGATGAAGCCGCCAAAATTTATAAAGTCTTGAGTAATAGTACTAGAATTAAGATTCTCTATTACCTCCGTCACCAGGATGAAGAGACAAATGTTAAAACGATGGTAAACGATCTTGGACTCGCTCAACCCATCATTTCTAAACAACTAAGTATTCTTTATCGTTATCAATTAGTCTGTCGAAGAAAAGTTGGGACTCAGGTTTTTTATGTCTTAGATGATCCCCATGTAGTTGAAATGATTGATGACATGCTCAATCACGTTAAGCATGAAATTAAGGGTGAACCTCACCCAAAGAATCTCCATTAATTCAAACGAAAAGCAAGAGAGGTCGAGAATTGACGCGGTCTCCCTTGCTTTTTACTTTTTCCACCATGTAAAATGGTTACTTGGATTTAAAATGGAGGAAATTATATGAACGAATTATTCGAACATACATCAATCAAACGTGCCTACTTTACTCTAGCAATGCCGGTTGTTATTAGTATGACTGTCACCCTAGTCTATAACATGGTTGATACATACTTTGTTTCCAAGACTGGTAATCCAGACTTAGTTGCGGGAGTTTCCCAAGGTGCCCCGATCTTCACCTTAATGATTGCTATCGGTGATATTTTCGGTCTTGGTGGTAGTTCAGTAATTTCGCGACTATTTGGTGAGCAGAAGGATCGCTTAGGACGATTCGTTAGTGGCTATTGCTTCTATGCTTCAATTGTCTGTGGAATTATTGTTACCATTATTATGTTGGCATTTCAAACGCCGATCCTTCATCTTCTGGGAGCTTCACCTAGTACGTGGAAGTATGCCCGTGAATATTATTTAGTAATGGCTTGGGGTGCAACCTTTGTTATTTTTGGCCTTACCCCAACTAACATTTTGCGGACAGAAGGATTAGCTGTTCAGTCAATGATTGCCAGCATGGTCGGAACAGGGATTAACATCATCCTTAACCCAATCTTTATCTTCACCTGTGGTCTTGGAGCTGCCGGTTCTGCCTTAGCCACCGTTACTAGTACTGTAATTGGTGATGCGATCATGATTTACTATACTCACTATAAGAGTAAGAAGTTAACTACTTCAATTCATGAAACTAAAATCAGTCTACACCTGCAAGCTGAAATTTATGCGATCGGGATCCCTGCTTCGGTTACCAACATCATGGCCACCGTTGCGACCGCATTAACTAACCGGTACTTAATTGCTTATGGTGCTTCAAGCGTTGCCGCAATGGGGATTGCTCTAAAGGTTAGTATGATTATCGGAATGGTTATGGCTGGCTTTGCCTTTGGTGCTCAACCATTAATTGGCTTTTCTTATGGTGCCGAAAATGAAAAACGGTTCAATCAAGTAATTCGTTTCGATCTAACCGTTGTTGCATCATTAGCATTTGTCCTTACTATCATCCTATTTACATTTGCCCCAAATGTTATCCGCTTCTTCATGACTGATCCGGTAATCGTTAAGGAAGGGAATGGAATGATCCGGTGGCTAACTGTTTCAACAACCCTTGCAGGAATGATCTTAGTGTTCACTACCGCTTTCCAGTCAATGGGGAAAGCCGTTCCTGCCTTTTGGTTATCCTTCAGTCGTCAGGGATTAATTTTCGCAATTGCTATTATGATCCTCAACCACTTCTTCGGTTACACTGGGATCCTTGCTGCACAGGCTTGTTCTGATGTTCTCACATTTATCTTGGGATTAATCTTCTTTAAGTTCTACCAACCACACTTTGATCGAGAAGAGAATAAATAAGATTTGATAGTTATGTTTCACATAAATAAAAGAGGCCCGGAAATTATGAAGTGCCTCATAATTGTTAGACAAAGTTCTAACGATTGTGAGGCACTTTTTACATGACTAAATATAATCCAGAATTAAAGGCACAAATTGTCCAGGAATATCTTTCCACTTCTCAAAGCTCTAGTGATC
>JAHLFK010000052.1 GCA_018883805.1 Candidatus Limosilactobacillus merdavium
TGGTTTACCTAATTGGGATGTGGTTAACAAAGATTAGTAATGGATTCTTCCTTTTTAACCCATTACTTGTTGGTATGGTACTTGGTATCTGTGTCTTAGCAATTTGGGCTAAGAGCACTGGTTCCACTACTGCTGCTGTTTACACTAAGTACTACCTTCCTGGTGGTAACATGATTTTCTGGTTCTTGAACCCAGCTACTATGGCCTTCGCTATTCCAGTTTACCGTGTTAACAACATTTTCAAGAAGTACTGGTTCGATATTGTCGTAATCTGCTTCGTTGGTGGATTCATTTCATTGTTCCTTATTCAACTTGTATGTAAGTTATTCGGTCTTTCAGCCGCTTCAACTGCTTCAATGTTGCCACAAGCCGCAACTACTGCCGTTGCTATGCCTATCGCTGCCGGTGTACATGGTGTTCCAGCCGTTACTGCTATGGCATGTATCCTTAACGCCGTTGTTATTTACGCATTGGCAGAATTCCTTATCAAGGTTCTTCGTCTTGACAAGATTTCAGCCGTTGCTACTGGTTTAGGTTTAGGTTCTGCAGGGCACACAGTTGGTTCTGTTAAGGCTCTTTCACTTGGTGAAGTTCAAGGTGCCATGGCCGGTGTTTCTGTTCTGATTATTTCATTAGCAATGGACATCTTGGTACCTATCTACGCTCACTTATTCATGTAGTTTAGAAAACGTAAGGAGAAACTGAATTATGTCAAAGAATCATCAAAAAGTCGTTCTTGTTGGTGACGGACAAGTTGGTTCAGCTTATGCTTATGCATTAGTTCAACAAGGTTTAGCTGAAGAATTAGCAATCGTTAACTTGTCAAAGGAACAAGCTGAAGGTGACGCCCTCGACCTTGAAGACGCAACTGTATTTACTGCTCCTAAGCAAGTTTACCAAGCTGATTATGATGCTTGTGCAGATGCCGACTTAGTTGTTATCTGTGCTGGTGCTGCTCAAAAGCCAGGCGAAACTCGTCTTGACTTAGTTGGTAAGAACCTTGAAATCATGAAGCAAATTACTAAGAGTATTATGGCTACTGGTTTCGATGGTATTCTTTTACTTGCTACTAACCCAGTTGATGTTCTAACCTACGCTGTACAAAAGATTTCAGGATTACCTGCTAGTCGGGTAATTTCATCAGGAACTTCTCTTGATTCAGCTCGTTTGAGTGTTGCTTTAGCTAAGAAGTTAGATGTTAGTCCTTTGGATATTAACGCTAACGTTATGGCTGAACACGGTGACTCAGAATTTGCTGCATACTCAACTGCTTCTGTTGCTGGTAAGCCACTTCTTCAAATTTGTGAAGAAAAGGGTATTAGCAATGATGAACTTCTTAAGATTGAAGATGACGTACGTCACAAGGCATACGAAATCATTAACCGTAAGGGCTTCACAGCATATGGTGTTGCAACTTGCTTAATGAGAATTACTCGTGCAATTCTTCGGGATGAAAATGCTGTATTACCAGTTGGTGCTTACATTAATGGTGAATATGGTATTGAAGATAACTACCTTGGTACTCCTGCTGTTATTAACGCTTCAGGTGTTGCAAAGGTTATCGAAGTTCCATTGAACGAACGTGAAAGCGAAGCAATGGCTAAATCAGCTGATGCTTTGAAGAAGATCGCTACTGATGGTATGACTAAGGTTGGTTTAGTTAATTACCTTATCAAGTAGATAATAAAAAAGGGGTCGATTTATTTCGACCTCTTTTTTTGTTTTAAAATTAAAGTAATTCTTTAAGCTCAGTCAACCGATGAACTTCATAAGTTGGCTTGAGTCTTGTCGTATTATGAAGAGAATGTGGATTAAACCAAACAGTATCAAGGTGAGCATTTACGCCACCTTGAATGTCAGAACTAAGTGAATCGCCAATCATTAACGTACTAGTTGAATTACCATCAATTTGTTTTAGTACATAGTCAAACATTTCCTTACTTGGCTTTTGGACACCAATAACTTGAGAAATGAAAACATCGTTAAAGTATTGTAGAAGGTGAGCATCTTTTAGTCGCTTGTCCTGAACAATCTTCTGACCATTGGTAACTGCAAAAATGCGGTAATTCTTGTTTTTTAGATACTCCAATAATGTTCTTGTACCCGGTATCAATTGATGATTGTTACTTAGGTAGGTTAAGTAGGTCTCAATTGTCTTTCTCCCAGGAACATTAAGCTTATGGTAGACTTTGAAATAATCAGCAAATAGATGATCCATTAATTGGTCCCCAGGTAAGTTCATTTCGTTCATACCGCTGCCACATTCCCACATTATATTCCTGAAAAGTTCGTTTTACGTTTGGCGTTAACTTGAGATTGAAATCGGTGAAAAGCTGCTTTAACGAATGATCTTCAGCAATCCCATAATCTAAGAGGGTATCATCAAGATCGAAAAGAAGGTTTTGATAATGTACCATCATAGCACCGCCTATTTTTGATCGTAATTAATTCCACGGATTACTTCATCAATTGTCCACATCCAAACAGCGTGTCCAAGAATTTCGGAGACATGTTCTTCCATTGGTTGTTCATCAGCAGAAGGAACCGTTCCTAGAGCAGGCATTAATTTAACATGGAAAGCATCCCAAACAGCAATGCCAAATGGGATACCATGACCGGCCTTGATCCATGGTAAGATTTGTCCGGCAATACTATAGGTTAAACCAAATCCAGTGGAAAAGCCAAAATGAACAAGGTAGCTTACCCATGGCAATTGCTGACCTGAATATGAATAAGTAGCATGAGTTATTTTTTCTGGAACGCCGATTTGTTGTAAAAGTTTTTGCGGTGGGTGTGTTTGATCCCGTTCAGGGGTTCGTGGAGGTAGAATGTTTTCCCAACCAAGCTTTACTAGTCCACCGATAATTCCTCCTGCAACACCTGCAGCAATCGTTACTGGCCAATTAATTTTTTTCATAAGTATAGCCTCCTTGTTAGATTAAATTTCGTTGTTGTGCATATTCTAACGCTTTACCGTGCAAAACGAAATTAGCTGAACTCAACTCATTAAATGTTTTGCAACCTAATAGGGCAAGAAGTCGTGGAATAATAACTTCCCAGTTGTTAAGCTCTTCATCAAGAGCATCTATTCCATCGTGGATTAGGGTATTGAGAAAGTATCCAGCAACCCCAACAGCTCTGGCTCCTAAAATTCCTGATTTAATCACATCAAGTGGTGAGCAGATACCGCCAGAAGCAATAATGTTTTCCTGAGTAGTTTTGGCAGCTCTGGCTTCTAAAAGTGATTCTAATGTTGTCTGTCCCCAATTATCTAAACAACTAAAGTCAACCTGATGATTTCGCCGGTTCTCGATTGCAGCGAAGTTTGTTCCTCCACGACCACTGATATTAATATTAGCAACACCAATAGACTGAAGGGCACTGATTGTTGATGCATCCATGCCAAAGCCAACTTCTTTAACAATAACGGGAATGTCCAGATTATCGACAAGAGTCTTGATATTAGCTAGCCAGTGAAAGTCTCGGTCACCATCGGCCATTACTAATTCTTGAGCGGAGTTGATATGTAGTTCCAAAGCATCAGCTTGCAATAATTTAATTACTGACTGAGCCTGTTTAAGACTGGCTTTAGCACTTAGGTTGGCGAAAATAATTCCATTAGGATTAACTTCTCTTACAATAGAGAAACTCTTTTTAGCCGTGGAATCATTAAAAATAATACTGGCAG
>JAHLFK010000053.1 GCA_018883805.1 Candidatus Limosilactobacillus merdavium
CATCATACTTAAACGGTGACTACTCAGCTGCTAACCAAGAACGAGTAGCCGACCAATACGTTGCTAGTCGTTACGGTTCCTGGAGTGGCGCCCAAGCCTTCTGGCAATCACACGGTTGGTACTAAAATAAAATAGAGCGTGAACCCGTTAAAAGGTCACGGATGATAACGATTTCTCCCGGAGATGGTGGTGAACACCATTTCCGGGAGTTCGTTATCTAGAGTGAGCTTAGGGTGAACGCGTTTCAGAGTGTGACTCAGCAGAAAACTTGCGGAAAGCTAGCAATTTCTCCTGACGAAGGCGACTAGCGCCTAGGAAGGAGGTTGCTAGCTCTAGCAAGTTTCTGAGGAACACATTTCGGCTATGAGACATTAGAATAAATTTATCCCGACTGGGCACTTGCAAAGTGCCTGGTCGGGATTTTTTGTCGTTTTAAGCTCGCTATTATTTTATGAGCATTTTTCCTGATCTGTCCTTTAATCCAAATAATAAACTGGTAAAATAGGTAATTGACAACATTATATTGTGTCTGATTAGGGAGTGAACACTAGATATGGCAACCTTGCAAATAAAAGATCTTCACGTAGCAATTGAAGATGAAGAGACCCATCAACAAAAAGAAATTCTTAAGGGCGTTAATCTAAAAATGAAAACAGGTGAGATTCACGCAATTATGGGGCCTAATGGTACTGGTAAATCGACGCTATCACAAACGATTATGGGACAGCCTAATTATCATGTAACACAAGGAGATATTTTACTAAATAACGAAAGTATCCTTGATATGCCTGTTGATGAGCGGGCACGAAAGGGACTATTTTTAGCGATGCAATACCCAGCTGAAATTCAAGGGGTTACCAATGCTGAATTCCTCCGTGCTGCAATTAATGCCCGGCGTTCAAAAGACAATCAAATTTCAATTATGGACTTTCTGCAAGAACTAGATAAAAATCTAGATCTCTTAGATATGAAGGAATCAATGACTGAACGTTACCTAAACGAAGGCTTTTCCGGTGGTGAAAAGAAGCGGAATGAAATTTTACAATTATTAATGATTAAGCCGAGTTTTGCAATTTTAGATGAGATCGATTCTGGATTGGATATTGATGCTTTAAAAGTTGTTTCAAAGGGTGTCAACTCAATGCGGGGAGACAATTTTGGCTCGTTAATCATTACTCACTATCAACGCCTTCTTAACTACATTGTCCCAGATACAGTTCACGTAATGATGGGTGGACGGATCGTCAAGGATGGTGGTCCAGAGCTTGCCAAGAAGCTTGAAGCAGAAGGGTATGCTGGACTACGGGACGAGCTTGGATTGAATATTGATCTCGTTGATGAAGACAATTAGAGGGGAACTAAATAATGGATTTTGATTATTCACAACTTCATTCCCAATTTGAGAACAATTTAGCTCAGCATAATGATGCAAGTAAATTAACTGCTTTTCGTCAAAGTGCCTTTGATCAGTTATCCGCTCTTCAAATGCCCAAAATGACTAAATTTAACTTCCGAGATTGGCCATTCATCACTAACTCTGGTAGTCATGTAATTAACTACCAATTAGTTGAGCAGACCAGTGAAGATGAACAAGTTAAAGCTACCGTGGATGCACAAAGCATTACAGTATCAGTTCCAGCCGCGCTTAAAGAAAAAGGGATTATTATTGGTGATCTATTTACAATCATTCAACAACATCCCCAATTAATCTCCAAATACTTAATGAAAGTTATTAAGCCAGACGAAGATCTTCTTGCTGCATACCACGCTGCCTTTTTGACCCAAGGCCTTTTAATATACGTGCCAGAAGATGTAACCATTGATACGCCAATTTACTTAACAATTAAGCATAACTCCCAACAGAAGGGAACAGTTAATTTCCACTTATTAATTGTGGCTGGTGCAAATAGTCGTTTACAAATTATTGATCATTTATCATCAACAAAAGATCAAACAAATCCTTTGACTAATTTCGCTGAGATTATCGCCGGAGATAATAGTGAAGTTCATTTCTCCTCCCTCGATCACCTTTCTCAGACTGCGCCTGCATATTACCAATACCGGTCAGCAATCCATAACCATGCCAAAGTCGAGTGGGCGATTGGATTAATGAACGAATGTAATACTGTCGGTGAAGTTGATTCAGAATTGATCGGCAAAGGGGCATATGCTAATTCGCAATTAATCGCATTAACCGCTAATAACCAACAATTGGGAATCAACAATCGAGTTACTAACCGTAGCCTGCATTCACAAGGATTGATCAATCAACGTGGGGTCGCACTAGGAGATTCACGCCTAATCTTTAATGGTATTGGTCAGATCGTCCATGGCGCTCATGGTTCAAAAGCGGAACAGCAGAATCGGCTTTTAATGATGTCACCGCATGCTACTGGGGATGCTAACCCGATCTTACTGATTGATGAAAATAATGTTGAAGCGGGTCATGCAGCCAGTGTCGGCAAAATTAACCAGGATCAGCTGTACTATTTGTTAAGTCGTGGAATCCCAAAGCACCAAGCACAGCGGATGGTTATTCGGGGGTTCTTGAGTGCTGTAATTACTGCAATTCCCGATAAAAATGTTCGCCAGGAAATGGTTGATATTTTAGAAAGGAAGTTAAGAGAAAATGCCTGATTGGCAACAAATTCGCCAAGATTTCCCTGAATTGTCTCAAACAATGAATGATGAACGCCTAGCATACCTTGATAATGCAGCAACAAGTCTTAAATCCAAGGCAGTTATTGATTGTGTGACGGAATTTTATCGTCAAGAAAATGCTAACGTTCATCGGGGAACATATAAGTTATCGGTTAAGGCAACCGAACGATATGAAGAAGCACGAAAGACTGTTCAAAAATTTATCAATGCAGCTAAACCTGAGGAAATTATTTTTACTAGGGGAACAACAGAAAGTCTTAACTTAATTGCCAGTACGTACGGTGAACAAAATATTCGGCAGGGGGATGAAATTGTGATTTCACTTGCTGAACACCATAGTAACCTTATTCCTTGGCAACAATTAGCAATCCGCAAACATGCTAAGTTAAAATATATTAAGTTACGACCTGACGGAGAATTAGATCTTGAGGATGCTAAACGGCAGATTACTGATCAAACAAAAATCGTTGCTTTGACCCATGTTAGTAATGTCTTGGGAACTGTTAGCCCATTAGAAGAAGTTACTAAAATTGCTCATGAACATGGCGCAATTATGGTAGCTGATGGTGCTCAAGCGGTCCTTCATCTTCCAATTGATGTCCAGTCACTTGGAGTTGATTTCTATGCTTTTTCTGGGCACAAAATGCTCAGTCCAACTGGAATTGGGGTTTTATATGGTAAAAAAGCCCTATTAGAAAAAATGCCTCCTTACCAATATGGCGGCGAAATGATTGAGGATGTTCAACTATACGATAGTACTTGGGATCGAGTTCCCTATAAGTTCGAAGCGGGTACTCAGAATATAGCTGGGGCATTAGGATTAGCAGTAGCAATCAAGTATCTTCAAAGAATTGGAATGAAACAGATCCAAGCGCGAGATGAAGAATTGATGAGTTACTTACTGCCAAAGTTAACCCAAATATCAGGGATTAAGGTTTATGGGTCACCAGAAGCTCATCAACATCTGGGAGTGGTCTCGTTTAACCTAAATGACCTTCACCCCCATGATGTAGCTACAGCTTTCGATATGGAAGGCGTGGCAGTTCGGGCAGGCCATCACTGTGCTGAACCCCTTGTACATTCGTTAGGGGTTAATTCAACCGTTCGAGCAAGTTTAGCATTTTATAACGATCAAGCTGACTGTGATCAATTAATTAAAGCAATCAAAGAAACAAAGGAGTTCTTTAACGGTGGGCTTAGATAAGTTAAATCAATTATATCGGGCAGTCATCCTTGAACACGCTGCTAACCCACATCATCACCATGAAGTTCCTAACGCAACAAACGAGAAGACACTACATAATACTACATGTGGTGATACGATTAGCGTTAGTTTGCGGTTGAATGACACAAACCATATTGCTGATATTGGCTTTACCGGGCAAGGATGTACAATCAGCCAAGCATCAGCAAGCATGTTGACAGATGTAATGATTGGCAAAAGTAAGGATGAAGCGTTAGCAATTGCAAAGATCTTTTCTGATCAGGCAATTGGTAAGCAGCATTCGCCTAATGAAATTAAACAGTTAGGGGATGCCCGGGTATTAACCCAGATAATGGAATTCCCAGCAAGAATTAAGTGTGCAACCTTATCCTGGTGGGCACTACAACGGGCGCTGTTAAGTGATTCTGGAGAGGAGGAAACAAAGTGACAGATGTAAATAACGTTTTAGGCGATCAAGACTACCAATATGGCTTTCATGATGATGTCAAGCCACTTTATTCTACAGGTCGCGGTTTGACTGAGGAGACTGT
The DNA here is from genome assembly GCA_018883805.1 of Candidatus Limosilactobacillus merdavium. GTDB lineage: Bacteria > Bacillota > Bacilli > Lactobacillales > Lactobacillaceae > Limosilactobacillus > Limosilactobacillus merdavium. The sequence goes on from JAHLFK010000053.1 coordinate 4,417, forward strand.
TCGTAAAATATCTGCAGAGAAGCATGAACCACAATGGATGCTTGATTATCGTTTAAAGTCATTTCACCTTTATCAGAAAATGCCACTGCCAAATTTTGGCCCAGATTTATCTGACCTCGATTTAGATCACATGTTGTATTATCAAAAGATGACTGATAAGAAGTATCGTGATTGGGATGATGTTCCAGAAGATCTGAAGCGGACATTTGATCGTTTAGGGGTCCCTGAGGCAGAACGAAAGTATTTAGCTGGTTCTGCTGCCCAATATGAATCGGAAGTTGTCTATCATAATATGAAGCAACAATTTGCTAAGTTGGGAATTATCTTTACAGATACAGATACAGCTTTGCAAAAGTATCCAGAGCTTTTCAAAAAGTGGTTCGGTAAATTAGTTAAACCGGCAGATAATAAGTTTGCTGCCCTCAATGGTGCTGTTTGGTCTGGTGGCTCCTTTATTTATGTTCCAAAAGGGGTAAAGGTAAAGACTCCAATCCAGGCATACTTCCGGTTGAATGCTGAGAATACCGGTCAATTCGAACGAACACTGATCATTGTTGATGAAGGTGCTAGTGTCGATTACGTTGAAGGTTGTACCGCACCAAATTACTCTTCAGATAGCTTACATGCAGCAGTGGTCGAAGTTAATGTGCTGAAAGATGCTTATTGTCGTTACACCACTATCCAAAACTGGTCGAAGAATGTCTACAGCCTTGAAACTAAACGTGCTGCAGCTGCTGAAAATGCCACGATGGAATGGGTTGATGGTAATTTAGGTTCTAAAGTTACGATGAAATATCCAAGCGTTTATCTCAATGGAAAAGGTGCTCGGGGAACAATGCTTTCAATTGCCGTTGCTAGTGACAATATTCATCAGGACTCAGGCGCACGGATGATTCATAATGCTCCTAATACTTCGAGTTCAATTGTTTCTAAGTCAATTGCTAGAACTGGTGGCTCAACTGATTATCGGGGAAATATCCGCTTTACCGAAAAAGCAAATGGTTCTAAAGCGCATGTTGAATGTGACACGATTATTATGGACGATCAATCATCTTCAGATACGATTCCAATTAATGAAATTAATAATTCAGATGTCACCATGGAGCATGAAGCTAAGGTTTCCAAGATTTCAGAGGAAAAGCTTTACTACTTGATGAGTCGGGGAATTAGTGAACGGAAAGCTACTGAAATGATCATCATGGGATTTGTCGAACCGTTTACTAAGAAGTTACCAATGGAATATGCAGTTGAATTGAACCGACTCATTAGTTTTGAAATGGAAGGTTCAATCGGTTAAAGGTGAGGTGCATAAATGACAGAGGATGAGTTATCACCGAAAGAGCAAAGCGTAATGGATGCCTTGAAAAAGGTAATTGATCCAGAATTAGGGATTGATTTAGTTAATCTAGGACTGATTTATGGTGTCAACGTTGATGAAGAAGGCCATTGTGAAGTTACGATGACCTTAACCACGATGGGATGCCCAATTAGTGATGTCCTTTATTCAATGATCAAAAAAGCCGTCTTAGGGGTCGATGGAATCAAAGAATGTGACATTAACCTTGTCTGGGAACCTGTGTGGTCACCAGCAAAGATGAGTCGGTTTGCGCGCATGGCTCTTGGAGTAAGATTGTAGGAAAATAATAACGATAATAAAAGTCCCTTAACGTTTGAAATTTTGAACGCTAAGGGATTTGTTGTTTTAAATCGATAGAATTGATTAAATCACTGCCAGCGGTTCTTTATGTGAAGGCTTAGGGAATTCTTTAGCAAGAGCAGTTAATTCATCACTAGTTAAATTGATCTTAAGAGCTTCAATATTTGCTTTTGCATGAGCTGCGCTAGCAGCCTTAGGAATTGCTAAGGTATTTTGGTCACGAATTGCCCAGGCAAGCATAATTTGATAAACAGAAGCATTGTGGTTGCTTGCTAGTTCCTTGAGTAGGGGATGTGAGGCTAAATTGCCCGAAATTGTATCTCCTTGGGCTAATGGAGAATATGCAATCAGGGGCATGTTACTTTGCCGCATCATTGGTAACAGATCATATTCAATTCCTCGTTCATCAAGGTTGTATAGATCTTCGTTTGCTAAGCAAGCTTGACCGTTTGGAAGAGAACATAGTTCCTTTAAATCTGCTGTATCAAAGTTGGAAACTCCCCAATGCTTAATTTTGCCTTTTTCTTGCATCCTAGTAAGCTCATCAACAGTTTCCGCTAATGGTACACTTCCTCGCCAGTGGAGAAGGTATAAGTCGAAATAATCGGTCTTCATTAGTTTAAGACTTCGATCCAAGCTTTGTTCAAGTCGTGAATGACTCGCATTTTGCGGTAAAACTTTATCGATTAGGAAAAGCTGTTCACGAGGATATGGACTAATAGCTTCAGCGGTAATTTTTTCAGAACGACCATTTCCATACATTTCTGCTGTATCAATCACCGATGCGCCTGAGTTAATTGCCGTTTGGATTGCTTTTACTTCATCATCATGTTTTGTGGGATCGTCACCGATGTTCCAGGTACCGACACCAATCGCAGGAACAGTTGAATGCCCAAGGTTAATAGAAATCACAAGAATTCCTCCTTTCAGATTACAAACCGATCGTAGCATTTTCCGTTGAGAAAAGCATTTAAGTAATATATGATGAAATATTCATATGTTATTAGAATTTTGAAAAAAGTTTCTATGATAGTTAAATAATTTAGAAGACGCTAACCGGTGTGAGAGTAATGATGACGGTATTGGTCAATAAAGGTTAGGAGAATTTTAGCACTCTTTATAGTTGAGTGCTAAAAAAGTATTGCACTTTTACTTTTAGGGATTAAGATAATAAGTGTAATCAAGATCAAGTTAACGGAAAGGAAGCTTTATTATGGCTAACGATTTAGCACGTCGGAATAACTTTTTGGATAACATGATGAATATGCGTAATTGGATGAATGATGATTTCTTCTCTGACTTAACACCAGTTGAAGATCACATGAAGACTGATATTGAAGAAACTGATAAGCAATATGAAGTCAAGATTGATATGCCTGGCTTTGAGAAGAAGGACATTCACATCAACTATGCAAATAACGTTTTGACTATTACTGGTCACCGTGAAACATTTAGCGATGATTCTGATAAGGAAGGTCATTTGCTTCACAGTGAACGTCGCTATGGACAAATGAGTCGTCAATACCGTTTGCCAGATGTTGAACGGAAGAATATTACCGCTCACTATGAAAATGGTGTTCTTACTCTGACTTTGCCAAAAATGCAAGCTGAGAGTGATGATGATTCACGGATTGAGATTGATTAAAAATTAGTATTTTGAATAAAGAAAATCCTCGTATCCAGAACGGGTACGAGGATTTTTTCGTTAATTAAATGCTTGAACAATTTTCAATACACCAAAGATAATTAGGAAAACAGAAATAATCCAAACTACTGTAAGTGCAGAAACAACTGGACTGAACAGTAAGATTACTCCTAGGATAATTCCTAAGATACTGAAAATAATGGTTAGCCAGTAGTAACCACTGCTAACGCCTCTAAAAAGACGACCAACTGAAAATTCCATAATTGAGTCGATAATGAACCAAACAGCAAAAATAATTGCAATGTATAATGCACCAAATCCAGGACGGAAAATGAAAATGATTCCTAAGATGATGTTTAGGATTCCCAGAACAACGACACCAGCTGTATGTTCGTCGAGTGCTAAAAGAAAACGACGCCGAATGATCAGTTCATAAAGACCATCGATTAAGAAAATAACTCCGATAATAACTGACAACAAGTGCAATGTCTTATCAGGCTTTGAGAATGAAAGAAATCCCCCAATTAAAAAGAGAATACCGATAATCAAACTAAACCAGTCGAAGCGTCGGTGGGAAATATTATTCATAACGTATGACTCCTTTCTCTAATGATTTAATAATACCGCAATTTAAGAAGAGGACGAAAATAAATTAGTAAATTTCCGCCCTCTTAGTTTTGATAAATTTAGTCAATCAGTAACTTTAGTTTTAAATATGTTCTCTAATGCCGTTCTTGAAGTCTTTATCGAATTCTTTAAGGATCGGCAAAAGGTTGTTGATGTACTCATGGTAAGCTTCGATTGGCTTCATGCCCTTGGCGTTTGCTTGAAGTAATGCAATTGCAATATCATGGGCTCGTTGTTCGTTTGAAATCATAAATAATCACCTCATTAATTTATAGTGTACCAAACTTTCTTAAGATAAGAAGAACGGGTGGAAGATTTTATTAATTGGTCCTTGATCCAGTGCCTTCATAATATAAAAGCCAAGAAGGCCGCCTAGGGTATTAGTAATAATATCATCAATATCAGCGACTCTTCCAATATGGAACAGAAAATCACATACGAATTGATTACCCTCAATGAAAAAAGTGAAAAGAAAGCTTAAACACAGAATGACAATAAATGAGCTTTTGCGGTTTAATAGGTAAAGAAAAATACCTAAAGGAATTGTCATTACGATGTTTAAAAACCATTCCATATCTAATTGTTGAAACGGAACCAGGTTGTAGGGGACACCATGCCAATAGCTCAAATTCCGACTAGCACTAAGGAAGCTAAAGGAAACTGGTGTGAGGCAGAGACGAAGAATAACCACAAAGTAAAATAAAAAGCCTAAGATGGTTAGTCGCTCACCAAAGTGGTGGTATCGGGAGAAAGAATCGATTGTTAGTACAATCCCGAATAATAAATAAATACAAAATGGAAACCAGTGTAGCAAATTCATTCCCTCCCTTCGTCAAAATGGTATACAATAAAAAGTCGGACAAACTATTGTCCATTATTAAATAAAATGTGTTAAAAAGCGATAGTTTGTTAAGGCTTTTTATGAGAAATTAAATTTAAGGAGAATTGATCGATTGTGGCAAAGCAAAATAAGATGAAGCGTAGCCTTAAGAGTCGTCATATTCAATTGATGGCACTTGGCGGAACGATTGGAACAGGTCTCTTCTTGGGATCTGGTCAAGCAATTCACTCTGCAGGGCCTGCGATTCTGCTAGCCTACATTATTACAGGAATCGTTTGTTTCTGGATTATGCGGGCGCTTGGTGAACTACTGATGTCAAACTTAGATTACCGATCATTTGTGGATGCTATTCGGGTTTATCTCGGACCGCGAGTAAGTTTCGTTACTGGATGGGCATATTGGGCGTGTTGGATTGCACTAGCGATGGCCGAAATAACCGCCATTGGGATGTATTTCCAGTTATGGTTGCCGAATGTACCTCAGTGGATTCCGGGCTTGCTGACATTAATTGTTTTACTGTGTATTAATTTAATTACGGTTAGTGCTTTTGGTGAACTCCAATTTTGGTTCGCTTTAATTAAGATTTTAGCGATTGCACTGCTAGTTTTGGTCGGCGTTGGAATGATGGTGATTGGCTTTAAGAGTAAGGGCGGCTATGTTGCTTCACCATTGAATTTAGTAAATAATGGTGGATTCTTTGCTGCAGGTGGAAAAGGCTTTATCATGTCTTTCCAAATGGTTGTCTTTGCCTTTGTTGGTATCGAAATGGTAGGGATGACTGCTGCAGAAGCTGAAAATCCTCGTCACGTTATTCCCCGGGCAATAAATGCAATTCCATTTCAAATCCTGTTATTCTATGTTGCTGCACTTGCAGTAATTATGTGTATCTACCCATGGGATCGATTGGATCCATTAAAGAGTCCGTTCGTAATGGTCTTTAATGATATTGGGTTACGGGGAGCAGCTAGTTTAATTAACTTTGTCGTTGTTACGGCTGCTGCTTCTGCATGTAATAGTTCTCTCTATACAACCGGGCGGATGCTTGCTGAGTTGACGTCTACTTCACATCGACCAGGCATTCAACGGATTAGTAAATTATCTAAGAATTCAGTTCCAGCTTTGGCGGTAATTATTTCTGCCTGTATAGTAGCTGTTGCTGCAATTTTGAATTTGGTAATGCCGGGTGGTGTTTTCACTGTTATTTCAAGTATTGCGACAACTAGTTTCCTATTTATCTGGGCAACAATCATGATTACCCACTTAAAGTACTTAAAGACGCATCCCCAAAACCGTATTTTTAAGGTTCCTGGTGCACCGTTTACGGATTACATTGTTTTAGCTTTCTTGGCATTTGTTCTGGTAGTCCTATGTTTGGATAAAAAGACATTAGGTGCCTTAATCTTCACTTTAGTTTGGTTTGCAATTTTAACAGTTGCGTCCTTATCACAACCACGAAAACTGAATAAATGATCAATAAAGACCGAGTAGCAAAATGAAGTGCAACAAAAAAGTTAGACAAATTTGAATATTTAAGCTGTCAAGGTATGATTTCGGTATTCAACCGGGGTCATACCTTTTGTTTTTAAGGAAATTCGCTCGTAATTGAAGTAGTCAATGTAGTA
>JAHLFK010000054.1 GCA_018883805.1 Candidatus Limosilactobacillus merdavium
GTAACAATTAAGGACATTGCAAAACAGGCGGGAGTATCCGTTTCAACGACATCACGGGCGTTGAATGATAATCCGCGAATTAGTCAGGAGACGCGAGAACGGGTTAAGAAGATTGCGGCAGAGTTAGGGTATCAACCTAACTACACTGCGCGGAACCTTACTCGTGGAGAATCGAATATGGTGGGGTTAATTTTTCCAGTTACGGAAGATACGGCACCAGCAAACCCATTTCATATTGACCTCATGCGGGGAGTTAGTACGGCACTTCAGCCACTACACTACGAAATGGTGGTAGCAATCGCCGCAACTCAAGACGAATTGCTTGAAGAGGTTCGTTCAATGGTTGATCAATCTAAGGTCCATAACTTTCTGGTTTTTTATGCAATGAGCAATGACCCCATAACAGCTTATTTACGGCAGAATAACCTTAACTTTGTTATTATCGGTCACCCAATGGATCAATATCCGGATCGATTCGTTGATAACGACAATATTGCTGCCGGAAAAGCAGCAACAGAACAACTGTTAAAAACCCATCATTTAACTCATCCAGCTTTTCTTGAATCGGTTGATCCCTGGTTGTTTGAGCGAGAACGAGCAGCTGGTTATGATGAATGCATGAGAACTCATCATTTAAAAGCAGTTGTTTGGCAATTGGGTACGAATGCTGATTCGTTGGATGATTTTCTTAATAACCATCCCGAAACAGATGGTTTATTATTCTCTGATGATCTGTTATTTGTTCGCTTTTCTCATGAATTGCAAAAGCGCTCGTTACCAGTATTTTGCTTTAACAATAGTCGGTTAATGGGGATGCTGACAAATAGTGATGGGCGGGTTGATTTGCGTCCCCGTGAGTTGGGGAGAGAGGCGGTTAAGTTGCTTTTCGATCCAATGAAGCACCACAGTTATGTCACATTTCAAGTTAATTAATACGAGAGCACACTAGTTAAAATTAAAGAAAAATTAGGCTGAAATCATTGGTATTTCAGTCTTTTTGTTTTTGAATAAAGAAAACCCTTCCAAAAATTTTGTGCAAACGGTTGCGCAAAAGTGAGGAATCTGGTATATTATTAATTGTAAAACGTCATGAAGCGCTTTCATGACGAGAAGCATTAATTTTAAGATAATTAGGGGTGTAATTATGAGTCAAGAAAAGCCAGCGGGCGCAGGCTTGCCAACACTCTCCAAGAGTACGATTTGGATGATCAACTTTGGATTCTTGGGTGTTCAGACTGCCTTCACCTTGCAAAGTTCACAAATGAGTCGGATTTTCCAAACCATTGGTGCCGATCCTAATAACCTGGGATGGTTCTTTATCCTGCCACCTTTAATGGGACTTGTTGTTCAACCAATCGTCGGTTACTATTCCGACCGTACTTGGGCACCAAAGCTCGGTGGTCGGCGTCTCCCATACCTTCTTTTAGGGATGATTGTTGCTGTTATTGTTATGTTACTGTTGCCAAATTCAGGTAGTTTTGGCTTCGGGTATGGTTCACTAGCTGCACTGTGGTTTGGTGCTATTACCGTTGCCTTCCTTGATTTGTCATCTAACGTTGCAATGCAACCATTCAAGATGATGGTTGGGGACATGGTTAACGATGACCAAAAGAGTTATGCATACGGTATTCAAAGTTTCTTATCAAACACCGGTGCCGTTTTAGCCGCTATCTTCCCATTCCTGTTTACTTGGTTCGGGGTTAAGAACATTGCTCCTAAAGGGGTTGTTCCTGATTCTGTTAAGGTTGCTTTCTATGTTGGTGCTGCTTTACTGGTTGTTACTAGTCTGTTCACTGTTTTCCGGGTTCACGAATATGACCCAGCAACTTACGCTAAGTATCACGGAATTACTGAAGAAGATAACAAGGAAGGTGGAAACTGGTTCACCTTACTAAAGACTGCTCCTAAGGCATTCTGGACTGTAACCCTTGTTCAATTCTTCTGCTGGTTTGCTTTCCAATACCTCTGGACATACTCAGCAGGTGCTATTGCGAAGAACGTTTGGGATACTACCAACGCTACTTCAGCAGGTTACCAAGCCGCTGGTAACTGGTACGGTGTTTTAGCTGCCGTTCAATCAATCGCTGCTGTTGTTTGGTCATATGTTTTAGCTAAGGTTCCTAACAAGTACCACAAGCTAGGCTATGCTGGTAGTTTGCTTCTTGGTGCATTTGGATTCATTTCTGTCTTCTTTATCCACGACCAATGGACATTGATTATTTCATACATCCTTGTCGGGATTGCATGGGCCGGAATGAACACTTACCCATTAACAATTGTTACCAACGCATTGTCTGGTAAGCACATGGGTACTTACCTTGGACTCTTCAACGGTTCAATTTGTTTACCACAAATCGTTGCCTCATTGCTTAGTTTCGCATTGTTCCCACTCTTCGGTAACTCACAAGTTAACATGTTCATCCTTGGTGGAATTGTGTTAGCTCTTGGTGCCCTTTCAGTTGGTACAATTAAGGAAACCTACGCTGAATAAGGCGGATAAGCTGAATAATAAAGTAGATTAAACTAGAATAGGACTGTGACGGGAATTAGCCACAGCCCTATTGTCTAAAGAAGGAAGGAATTGAATTATGAAACAAACATTTGAAATTGCTCCATGGCACGTTGCAACTCATAAATGGGATCCTGAAGATAAGCGTCTTCAAGAATCAATGACTAGTTTAGCTAACGAAAACTTGGGAATGCGTGGCTTCTTTGAAGAAGGATACTCAGCTGACCACATGCAAGGTGTATACCTTGGCGGTGTTTGGTTCCCAGACAAGACTCGTGTTGGTTGGTGGAAAAATGGTTATCCTAAGTACTTCGGTAAGATGATCAACGCAGTTAACTTCATGAAGTTAATTATTAAGGTTAACGGCGAACAACTTGACCTTGCTAAGCAAACACCAAAGGACTTTAAGCTTGATCTTGACATGAAGCGTGGCGTCCTCGAGCGTGAATTTATTGTTGAAATTGGCGGTACCGAAATGTACTTCAATTTTGAACGGTTCGTAAGTGCTACCCAAAAGGAATTGGTTGGCCAACGTCTTCACATTAAGAACCGTGGCACTAATGATGCTAAGGTAGAAATTACCAGCATGATTGATGCTGACGTTTACAACGAAGACGCTAACTATGATGAACAATTCTGGAATGTTCTTAACAAGTCTGCTAATGGTGAACATGCCGAATTAACTTCCATGACCAAGAAGAACGATTTTGGTACTCCACAATTCACTGTTGGAATGAAGACCACTTCCAAGACCGACCTTGATCATGTTGGTGACGGAACTGACGAAAAAGATGCTTACAACAACTTTGCCGGAACCGTTGCTGCTGGTAAGGAAGTTAACTTTGAAAAGCGGACAGTCGTTGTAACTTCACGTGACTTTGATTCTCAAGAAGCAATCGAAAAGCACCTTGATGAATTAAGTGAAAAGCTTGATGGCCAAAGCTTTGACGATCTCCTCGAACCTCATGTTCAAGAATGGGCAGATCGTTGGGTTAAGTCTGACGTTGAAATTGATGGTGACGATGGAGCACAACAAGGAATTCGGTTCAATCTTTTCCAACTCTTCTCTACTTACTACGGTAATGATTACCGTCTTAACATCAGTCCAAAAGGATTCACTGGTGAAAAGTACGGTGGTGCTACTTACTGGGATACCGAAGCTTACTGTATTCCAGTTTACCTTGGGGTAGCTAACCCTGAAGTTGCACGGAACTTGTTAATGTACCGTTACAAGCAATTAGACGGTGCCTTTGTTAACGCTAAGCAACAAGACCTCGATGGTGCATTATTCCCAATGGTTACCTTCAACGGGATTGAATGTCACAATGAATGGGAAATTACTTTTGAAGAAATCCACCGTAACGGGGACATTGCCTTTGCTATTTACCTTTACACTAAATATACTGGCGATAAGTCATACGTTCTCAACGAAGGTGCAGAAGTCTTAACTGAAATTTCTCGCTTCTGGGCAGATCGTGTTCACTACTCACAAAACAAGAACAAGTACATGCTTCACGCCGTAACTGGTCCTGATGAATATGATAACAACGTTAACAACGATTGGTACACTAACCTTCTTTGCCGTTGGACTCTTAAGTATACTCTTGAAATCTTAGACGAAGTTGACGATAAGGTTGCTAAGAAGCTTAATGTTTCCGAAGACGAAAAGCGTCGTTGGAAGGGAATCGTTGATAACATGTACCTTCCTTACGATAAGGAACGTGACATCTTCCCAGAAAATGATGGCTTCATGGACAAGGACTTAACACCAGTTTCTGAAATTCCAAGCGATCAATTACCACTTAACCAACACTGGTCATGGGACCGGATCTTACGTTCACCATACGTAAAGCAAGGGGACGTTATCCAAGGTCTTTGGGACTTCATTGATGACTTTACTAAGGAACAAAAGAAGAACAACTTTGACTTCTACGAACAATTTACGGTTCACGAATCAAGTCTTTCTGCTTCTGTTTACTCAATCATCGCTGCTGATATTGGTTACGAAGACAAGGCTGTTGAATTATATGAACGTTCAGCTCGTCTTGACCTTGATAACTACAACAACGATACTTCAGATGGGTTACACATCACTTCAATGACTGGTTCATGGCTTGATATTGTTCAAGGATTCGCTGGTATGCGTGTTCGGGATAACGAATTACACTATGCACCATTCCTTCCTAAGAAGTGGAACTCATACCAATTCCGTCAAATGTTCCGTGGTCGGATCTTGAAGGTTAAGGTAGACAAGCATGGTACTAAGATTGACTTGGTATCAGGTGACCCAATTACCATTGATCTTGACGGTAAGAAGCTTGAATTAAAGTAATTACTGGAGGCATTGAGCAAATGAAGTTTGAAGATTTGAAGGGTTTTGCTTTTGACCTTGATGGTGTAATTGCTGATACTGCACGTTTCCATGGTCAAGCATGGCATCAACTTGCTGACAAGGTTGGTACTGAATGGACTCCTGAACTTGCAGATAGTTTAAAGGGTGTTAGCCGGATGGATTCCCTAGAACTGATCCTAAAGGCTGGCGGCCACGAAAACGACTATACTCAAGATGAAAAGGTCGCTTTGGCAACCGAAAAGAACGATAACTACATTAAGTTGGTTGAAACTTTAACACCAGCCGACATCCTTCCAGGAATGAAGGATTTCTTAGATGAATTAAAGGCTAATAACTACCACATTGTTTTAGCTTCTGCATCTAAGAACGCACCAAAAGTTTTGAAGTATCTACAAATTACCGATTACTTTGAAGGAATCGTTGATCCTGCTAAGTTAACTCACGGTAAGCCAGATCCAGAAATCTACAGCGAAGCAGCTAAGTTAATGAACTTACCTGCTAACCAGGTTGCTGGTTTGGAAGATGCTCAAGCAGGGGTTGAATCTATCAACCGTGCGGGCGAACTTTCAATTGGTTTCGGTGCCGAATTAAAGGATGCCGATGTTAAGTTCGCTAAGACTGCTGATGTTTCGTTAGCAGCTATTAAGGCACAAATGGACTAATTAGAACTCTCTATCAATGAATAATACAATCGATTTTTAGTTCAATAGTGTTTTAATAAAGTGGGATGGATGATACCAGATCCATACTCACAAAACGAATAGATCACTTTGAAAAAGCATTAAGCTCAGTATTTGGGCTTAATGCTTTTTCTTTAATTTCGATATGTAGTTTAATTTAATTTGTTTTCCTTTTTTATGGTTTTATATCTCTGATATGAAACTTAATAATCTTTAGTATTTGAAGATGGATGTTGCTTCAATGAAAGAGAACAGTTATATTATTAGAAAATAATGAGAAAACCATAAGGAGGGGACAGCAATGTTCAGTCAAATTGGTCAATTAATCTTTGAAAATGAAGCTGTTGCAAAGACACAAGATTTCACGATGGGACTCGAAATTGAAATGCAACGAGTAGATGAAAGCGGGAATCTTAGTCAAGAGCCGTACCCTTCTGCAATTGGGGATGAAAAGACTAATCCTTGGATTACCAATGATTTCCTAGAAACAATGTCTGAAACAGTTACGCCGTCTGCTCAACATGCACTAGATGCAATGCATTATTTATACGTTATTAATAACTCATTGCGTTCAGCGCTAGCTCCTGGCGAATTACTATGGCCATTGTCTATGCCCCCACGATTACCAAAAGATAAGACTAAGTTACGGTTAGCCAAAATGGGTCCTAAAAAAGAAGCATATTTGAAAGAATGGGCTAAGCGTCATGGCTATGCACAGGGAACCCCTTGTGGAGCGCATATCAACCTTAGTATTGATCAGCACGTAATTACCCTAGTGCAAAAACATTTCCCGGGAAAGTTTAAAGACGAACGAGAAGTCCGAAACTATCTCTATACAATTTTAGCGCAGGGGTTTGTCCGGTATCGCTGGTTTATTACCTATTTATTTGGTGCTAGTCCTATTGCAGAAGCAAATTATTTTGAAAAGGGACAAGGACCACAACATCCAGTACGGAGCATTCGTCAAAGTAAGTATGGGTTTGGTACTAAATTTACCGGCGATTTCACAAACTTGGATCGGTACATTGCCCGGATTGAACAAGGAGTTAAGGAAGGCGTATTAACTTCAGATTACGAATTTCATGGGTCCGTCCGTTTTAAAGGGAACCGTAACTTAAAAGATCTTCCTCAAAATGGAATTGAATACCTTGAATTGCGAATGCTGGATCTTGATCCAAGTAGTTCAGTAGGGGTAAGAACAGGAACGCTTCGGTTTATCCGGCTGCTTGCCAGCTACTTCATCATGCATCCAGCATTAAATGAAGATGAGGTTAATGATATCCTGAAAAACTCAGATCAGATGAATGAAGTCGTAGCCGAAGAAGATCCGCGCCAAGATTGTACTTACAAAACAACAGCACGGGCGCTGGTAAAGAGTCTTGAACGTTATGCCAACCAAATTCAATTAGGACCAGAGTATGCGGAAGTCCTAGAAGACTTGGAAGACCGGGTGGAGAATCCGTTAACGACACCAAGTGCGAAGTTATTGAATTATGTCAAGGATGGTTCACTAACAGATTATGCACTTCGGCGGGCAAAACGTTATCAAGTAGCTGCTCAAGAGTCTATCAATCCATTTAGGGGCTTTGAGGGTAACAAGATCTACACGGCTGATGAATTACGGAAAGCATTAAAGAATTAAATAAACACAAGTAAGTCCAAGACGTTCGGAAAACCGGATGCCTTGGACTATTTTCTTGCTCGCACTAAAATTAACTATAGGGGCATATTATAGACAAACAGAATACTTTGGTGCTATAGTAAAGTCTCTATTATTTCACTAACAAAAAGTAACCAAATATTAAGTAGGGGGATTTTGAAATGATCCACAATCAAACAATTGATACACAAATCAACCATCGTTCTATTCGAGCCTTTAAGGATCAAACACTAACTACTGAACAGTTAACAACGCTATATGAAGCTGCTCGTCATACTTCAACCAGTAATTTCTTTCAACAGTTCAGTATTATCCACCTGACTGATCCAGAATTGCGGCGTCAAATTCGTTCCATCTCTACGCAACCTTACGTTGGTGCAAATGGGGATCTCTTTATCTTTATTGCTGATCTTTACCGTAATCAACAAATTCGCCAGCAACAAGGGAATGATGATGGACGCCTTCACACCTATGAGGTATTTCAACAAGCAGCAGAAGATGCAATACTTGCTGTGCAGAACATGTTGGTAGCCGCAGAAAGCCTTGGACTTGGTGGAGTTATTCTGGGTTCAATTAAAAATGATCCCGTCAAATTGATTAATGTTCTTGGACTGCCTAAGATGACATTCCCAATGTTGGGATTGCAGGTGGGTGTTCCGGATCAAGAACCACAGCTGAAGCCCCGTCTTCCTTTGTCTATGATGACTTTCGATAATCATTATTCAAAAGACTTTCCGGCTAAACAGTTAGCTGAATATGATCATGAAGTTAGTCAGTACTACGACTTACGTGATACTCATCAGCGAATCGATTCATTTACTAACCAGATTAATGGTAGTAAGTTACAGAGTGGTAGTAGCAAACGGGATGAACTTGTCCAAGCTTTACATAATCAAGGATTAGCTTTGGATTTGAACAAGTAAGATTATTAAAAATAAAGAGACCAAGGGGACGTGACTACGGAGTCATAATTGACTTCTGTCTGTTCCCTTGGTCCGCTTTATTAAGACTTAGCACGTTGGATTAGGTCAGCGAATAATGCTTGAGAATAGTCATAGTGCTTGAACATGTTTTCTGGGTGCCATTGAACTGCAAGGATCCGATCATTATCAATTGATTCAACAGCTTCCGGAATTTGATCGTCAGCTCGGGCTGTTACTTTCAGCGGGCTTGCAATTTTGTTTAATGCCTGATGGTGGCGTGAATTAACGTAAGGACGAACACCAACTAGGCCTGCAATCCGACTGCCTTGTTCAGTATTAACGTGATGAGAAGGAAAATTCCCTGGGGCGTCTTGCGAGTGCTTTAAAGTTTGTCGAGGATCTTCTGATAGATCCTGAAAAATAGTTCCTCCAAGGGCTGCATTGATTACTTGCATTCCCCGGCAGATTCCCATTAAGGCCTTGTCAGCATCTAGTGCTGCCTTGACTAGGGCAATCTCAAATTGATCGCGCTTAAAGTAAGTCGGTCCCAATTTTTGGTGTGGTTCTTCGCCATAAAAAGTTGGATCAACGTCACTCCCACCGGCAAAGATGATCCCGTCAAAGAGATCTAAATAATCAGGGATCAGTTCAGGTTCTACACTGGGGAAAATTACGGGAAGACCACCGGATTTAACGACTGCTTCGATTAGTGGACGGGGAGCAAAAGCTGCATTACGTTCGTTAATGATATTAGTAGCCTCGGTCAAAGTGTCAGCAGGGATTGCAATTCGTGGTCGCATAGAGTAACCTCCTTAAGATTTTTAATAGTATTATAATAAAACTCTAATGAAGAGAAAAGAGACATTTAAAAATTACTAGAAAAACAGAAAAGTTTATAATAGTAAACGAGAAAGAAGTGAGTAAATTGATCGAATTAACAAACATTAATTTAAAGATGAATTTAAATAACGGAACTCAGATTCCTTGTGTGGGGTATGGAACGTTCCGGACACCCGCTGATGTTGCTGAAAAGGCCGTTGCGGATGCGATCAAAGTTGGTTACCGGCATATTGATACCGCTGCTGTTTATGGAAATGAGGAAGCAGTTGGTAAGGGAATTAAGGATTCAGGGATCGACCGAAAGGATCTCTTTGTAACCAGCAAGCTGTCGAACGATAATCGTGGTTACGATTCAACAAAGAAGGCATTTCAAGAGACGCTAGATCGTCTTCAAATGGATTATTTGGATCTTTATTTAATTCACTGGCCAGCTAACCAAAAGCAATTTGGTACTGAAGCAAGTCAAATTAATGCTGAAACTTGGCGGGCAATGGAAGATCTCTACAATGAAGGCAAGATTAAGGCGATCGGATTGAGTAACTTTATGCCTCACCACATTGTTGACTTAATGAAGACTGCTAAAGTTGCTCCAGCAGTTGATCAAATCGAAGTTCACCCAGGTTGGCCACATTCTGAACAAGTTAAGTACTTACAAGCACACAACATCTTAGTTGAAGCTTGGGGACCATTAGGCGGTCAGGGTGCGCATGTGCTGACAAACCAAACCATCCTTCAGATTGCTGATAAGTATGATAAGACAGCTGCTCAAGTCTGCTTACGGTGGATTATCCAACAAGGGATTGTTCCACTGCCAAAATCAGTTCATGAAAATCGGATGATCCAAAACAAGGACATTTTCGATTTTGCTTTGACTGATGATGAAATGAGAAAGATCAGCTTGTTGACAAATCTTGGTGGCCAATGTGCAGATCCAGATGACGTTGATTACTAAATTTAATAATCTAAATAATTACAAAACAAGATCAAGATATTCTTGGATTTTGAACTAGAGAGGTCGGAAATTAACGCGGCCTTTTTTGTTTGTCTTAAACCGACCACCAGTTCGATTGGCATGATATAATATTTAATGAATTAGAAGTGAAAGGAAGTTTATGATGAGCGAGCAACAACGGACATACATGGCAATTGATTTAAAGTCTTTCTATGCATCAGTAGAATGTATCGCTCACCACTTGAATCCTTTGAATGCAAACTTAGTAGTGGCTGATAGCTCACGAACGGATAAGACTATTTGTTTAGCAGTTTCGCCGGCATTAAAGCAGTTCGGTGTTCCTGGAAGGCCTCGTTTGTATGAAGTGCGCCAGATCGTGGATCGGGTCAACCGTGAACGGGCAAAGAAGGCAACTTATCATCATCTTTCTAAGCATAGTTCTATTTATCGGGGCAAATTATTGAAGTCACCTAATTTGCGAGTAGGGTTTAAGATTGTTCCGCCGCGAATGCAATTTTATATGGAAAAAAGTGCAGAGGTTTATGGGATTTACTTACGTTTCATAAAGCCAGAGCACATCCACGTTTATTCGATTGATGAGGTGATGATGGATGTTACTGATTACCTTAATAGCCATCAAGTGACGCCTCATGCTTTAGCAAAACAAATTATTCAACAAATTCAATCTGAAACGGGAATCACTGCTACTGCCGGAATTGGGACCAATTTATACTTGGCAAAAGTAGCGATGGACATTGTAGCAAAGCGAATCCCAGCTGATCAGGATGGAGTGCGAATTGCTCAAATGAATGAACACCAATACCGTCGATATCTTTGGGCGCACCAGCCTTTAACTGATTTTTGGCGAGTTGGCCGGGGATATGCTAAACGACTAGAAAAACTTGGATTACATACAATGGGCGATATTGCACGGTGCTCTATCGGTAAGCTATCCGATCCAATGAATGAGGAAGTCCTTTATCGGGAGTTTGGAAAGAATGCTGAGTTGTTAATTGATCATGCTTGGGGCCATGAAACAGCGACGATTGCGGATATTAAGAATTATCATTCTGAAGAACATGGTATTTATTCTAGTCAGGTATTGATGAAGCCATATAAGTATCGCGAAGGACTAACAGCAGCTTTAGGGATGGTTGATTCTGTTGCTTTGAGTATGGTAAAGCGTCATGTGGTTAGTGCTGATTTTGGAATTGAAATTCTGTACGATCCACAAAGTCTTCGTTATGCATCCAATTATCAAGGACCGGTGGTTGATGATTTTTATGGACGTAAAATGCCTAAACCCAGTCATGCTCACCAGAAATTGGAATTGCCAACTGCATCGGGAACAGAAATGCGTCAGATTTATAAGCAACTATACGAAAAATGCGTTAATCCTAATTTATTGATCCGAAGAATAACCCTTATCTCGACACATATGATTGATAAAGATGAAGCGGCAAGAATGACTCATTTTAAGCAAACGAACCTGTTCGAGGATCCGCAAAAAGAGATTAAGCAGGAACAGGTCGCTGCAGATAAGCGCCAACGTGAGCAAAAATTACAAGCAACAATTCTCCAACTTCAGAAAAAGCTGGGTGACAAAAACGTTATTCTCCGCCTTGGTGATTTGAAGAAGGGTTCAACGACTAAGGAACGGAATGACCAGATTGGGGGTCACAAAGCATAGTTATGGATGAAAAAGAGATAATTGAGCGTGAATTATTTAGCGATACTTCACGTTATAACGACATTATCGACCGGCCATATCAGCAATCAAAAGGCCATCTGCCAATGCTGCAATCTGATCGAGCTGGCCAATTTTCACCATTTGCGGCCTTAACCGGTTTTGGCAGTTTAATCCAAAAGAAAGCAGAGATTTATGATCATAAGAAATATCTTTCAGCGAGTGAAGAAAAACGGGTTCTAACCAAATTGAAGGCACTTGCAAGTACAAGAAAAACGGCAATCATTAACTGCTTCAATGACGAAACAGGTTATTATGAAGAATTTAGTGATCAAGTTTCAGTGGTTAAACCAGAACGGGGACGAGTCTTTTTCAACCATCGTCCATCAATCCCAATCGCTAATATTCGGGAAGTTCGCGAGTAAGCAGTGCTGTATAATGATAGGGATACGTAGAAGCATTTATCCAATAGGTGAGGAGAAGAATTTTGAAAATCATTTGGCGTGACCTTAGGCAGTATTCAAAAAACTTTTGGCGAC
Source organism: Candidatus Limosilactobacillus merdavium (assembly GCA_018883805.1). Classification (GTDB taxonomy): domain Bacteria; phylum Bacillota; class Bacilli; order Lactobacillales; family Lactobacillaceae; genus Limosilactobacillus; species Limosilactobacillus merdavium. Next base: position 12,144 of record JAHLFK010000054.1, read on the forward strand.
ATTGGTTAGCCTTTATTATTTTATTTGTCGGGATGGATCTAGCTAATCAGCTAGTGTTTATCCCCCTTTTTCGGTTAGCAACAACTTATATTCTCCAGGCTGGGGGTATTCCATTTATTTCCTACCAAAATATTGGATTGCTGATTACCCAGCATACTGCAGTTGTCATTGGGCTATTGATCGAATTAGTGCTTCTCTTGCTAGTTATTTATTGGCAATTTGCTTACCTCCTTCAGGGATTGCGACTAATTCTTAGCGGCCAGATTAGCTTTAAACGACTAATGAAGAACTCGTGGATGGCAATTCATGATATTAGACCCGGATCATTACCAATGATGCTCCTCTATTTTGTGCTGGTATTACCTTTTGCAGATTTAGTCTTCCGTACGCCCCTTTTGTCAAAGGTACAAATTCCTGAATTCATCCTCGACTTCATGACCCGTAGTAGTCTCTTATTAACGCTCCTCATTATCTTTTACATTGTGACAACAGTTTTAGGGGTTCGGTTGATTATGACATTACCCTTAATGATTTATCGTCACCAACGGACACGACAGGCACTAGTGCATAGTTGGCGTCTTACTGGAAAGTTAAAGTGGTGGCAATATGTAAAAAGGCTAATCGTTTTAGGTGTTTTAGCGGCAATTGTTTTGGGAGCTTTTTATGCGATTGTTTATGGTCTGCAATCATTAATGGACTTATTTCCCGGGAAATTTGCTCTTGGTACCGCGACCTTTAATCTGACAATGATTCAAATCGTTAGTGAGCTTTTAACAATTTGGACAGGGATTATTGCACTACAAGTTGTAATTGCACCACTTGGCAGTCTGCAATTATCAGGTAAATATTCACAGAAGGTCGGGAAACCAGGAAAGATAATCTTTACTATTTTGGTTACTTCTTTAAGTATCCTAGCAGTTATTAACAATTTCTATTACCTAAATGGAGCAGATAATGCTAGACCGGTTACGATTTCTCACCGGGGAGTTGCCGAAAAGAATGGGGTTCAAAATACAATTCCCGCATTAAAAAAGACTCATCGCCTTCATCCGACTTATGTTGAGATGGATGTGCATGAAACTAAAGATCATAAATTTGTGGTAATGCATGATGAGAATCTGAAAGAGTTAACGGGGGTTAATAAAACACCACACCAGCTAACCCTAAAACAGTTAACCAAACTAACGGCTCATGAAAATGACTACCACGCTAAGGTAGCAAGCTTTGATCAGTACCTGAATGTGGCGGAAAAACTACACCAAAAATTGCTAGTAGAGGTGAAAACTACTCCTGATGATTCGAAAGGGATGCTCAAACGATTTAATCGCCAATATGGTGAGCGAATTATTAAGGATCATGATCAAGTCCATTCGCTAGACTATCGTGTAGTAACAGGATTAAAGAAATTGAACCCTCGATTGAAGGTTCTTTATATCCAACCATATAATTTTTCTTACCCAAATAGTGTTGCTGATGGATATTCGATGGAGTATTCCACGTTAAATTTCGAATTCATCCAGCAAGCGCACCAGCAACGGGATGTGGTTTATTCCTGGACAGTGAATAATTCTGATGTGATGAAACAAATGATGTATGATCATGTTAATGGGATTATCACAGATAATTTAGCTGATTTAAATTCGTCGATTAATGATTATATGGGTTCTAAGAGCTATGCCAACCGTATTCTAAACTTTATTTTGGTTGTTCCAGTTGGTGGTGGACTTGAACCGTAATGGTGATCTGAAAGGATGGTAGTTGATGGCTTATAATTTCAAGAAAGAAGAGAAGAATTTCTATCTTCCCGGGAAAAAGCCGGAATTGATTGATGTCCCAAAGATGAACTACATTGCAGTTCACGGACAGGGAGATCCTAATGATGAAAATGGTGAGTATAAGCAAGCAATTTCAATGCTGTATGCGGTCGCTTATACAATCAAGATGAGCAAAAATGGTAGTCATCAAATTCCCGGCTATTTTGATTTTGTAGTTCCACCTCTTGAAGGATTATGGTGGCAAGAGGGAATTAAGGGTGTCGATTATAATCATAAAGAGAAGTTCAAGTTTATCTCGATGATTAGAATGCCATCTTTCGTTACTAACGAGACTTTTGAATGGGCAAACCAAGAGGCGGAGAAGAAAAAGCACCTTGATTTGGAAAAAGTTAACTTAATTCAGTTGGATGAGGGAAAGTGCGTCCAAGTGATGCATATTGGTGCCTATGATGATGAACCACAAACGGTAGAGAAGATGCACCAATTTATCGCGGATAATAATTTACAACTTGATTTTAGCGATCACCGCCATCATCATGAAATCTACCTTTCTGATCCTCGTCGGACTAAGCTAGAAAATCTGAAAACAGTAATTCGTATACCGGTAAAATAGTATTGCTGGGTAATTAATTTAATTTTTCATGAAAAGCCCTACCTAGATACAGGAATGAGCAAAAAGCTTGTTATAATGGGGGATAAAATTTAAGGAGTGGTGATCAAATGTCGATTTATGGACCATATGAAGAAACCCTAAATGCCATTCTTAATGATGTTGAAACACGGGTTAGTCAATTGAACCAGCAAGAGATTGACAATCACCAACCAAAATTATATGAGCATTTAATTGGTCGAGTTAAGGATCCGGCAAGCATGAAAGAGAAATGTCAACGGAAGAACTACCCGGTAACGACGGAATCAGCCCTTCGTCGTTGTCACGATTCTGTCGGCATTCGGATTGTTTGTAATTTTATTAGTGATATCTCACGATGCTTAACGCTGTTACGTGATGCTGATTGGTGTTCAATTGTTAAAGAAAAAGATTATGTGAAAAACGCTAAACCAAATGGCTACCGAAGCTACCATTTGATTTTAGACGTTACCGAAAATTACGAAGATATTGATGGTCAAAATCCTGGTCATTTTTATGTTGAGATCCAATTGCGGACAATTGCGATGGATTCTTGGGCTAGTTTGGAACATGAAATTAAGTATAAGCACCATGTCAAAAATCCAGAACGAATTAGTAAGGAACTAAAACGGTGTGCTGATCAGTTGGCTTCCTGTGATGTTCAAATGCAGACGATTCGTCAGTTGATCAACGAAAGTGAGGATGAATAATCATGAAAATTTTACTCGCTGAAGATGAGCAACAGCTTTCTCGGGTTCTGAAGATGGCGATGGAAAAAAGTGGCTATCAGGTTGATGCTGTTGATAATGGACAAAAGGCGGTCGATCAGGCTAAAGAAAATGCGTATAACGTTATAATTCTTGATATCATGATGCCGGTTAAGACTGGCATTGAAGCCTTGAAGGAAATCAGAGCTCAGGGTAACCAGACTTATGTCATGATGCTGACAGCAATGGCTGAAGAGGATGATAAGGTTAATGGCTTAGACTCCGGAGCTGACGATTATTTAACTAAGCCGTTTTCTCTCAAAGAGCTATTAGCAAGGTTACGTTCGCTAGATCGCCGGACTGGATATAAGGCTGAAGAATTAAAATATAATGACTTACTTCTCGACAGTGATGAGCAAGTTTTGGAAAGCCATAATTCAATTAGCCTATCTCGTGAAGAAACAGAAATGCTCAAATACTTTATTTTGAATGCAGGTAAAGAACTAACAACTAATGAGTTATACCAACATGTTTGGGATCCTACCGATGAGGATAATGATCACGAAGATGTATGGATTAACATCTGTTACTTACGGCAGAAACTAGAATCAATCCAATCGAAAACTAAAATTGATGGTGAAAAAGGTGGCCCGTATACACTAAAGGAGTGATTGTCGATGATTCAACACTTTCGTAAAATGTATATAATTTTTTCGACAATTGCCCTGTTTGTAGTCATAATGACGATTGTCGGGAGCATTAGCGCAGTAACTTATTTTCGTGCTCACCAGGAAGTTGAGACCGTATTAACGGTTTTAAGTAATAATGAAGGTCAAATGCCATCATCAAGGCGTCCACCTAAACAGTTACAAAATTTTTCACAGCGAAATCTAACGCAAGAAAGCATGCAACAGTACCGGTTCTTTAGCTCCACAGTAGCTAACGATGGGACCATCCTGGATATTGATGGCGCCCACATTTCGACGGTTTCCACTGAACAAATCCGGAAGTTAACGCAACGGGTCTTGCGTCGAGGAAGGACAAGAGGGCAGGTCTTTTATCGACAAAATTCTTATGCTTATAGAGTGAATAATAGGGGAAACAAAAAAATTGTGGTCTTCCTAGATGCTAGTCTGATGACCGCTAAGGCCTGGGAAGTAATCAATCTAGGCTTAATTCTGGGAGCGATTAGTCTGGTACTTTATGCGATCGTTTTGGCGTTATTTTCAAAAGCAGCGATTCGCCCGATTATCCAGGCTGAAAAACGGCAGAAGGAATTTATTACTAACGCTGGTCATGAATTAAAGACCCCACTAACAGTAATTTCCGCTAATACTGAAATGCAGGAAATGATGAACGGTGAAGATGATTTGACGAAGAGCACCAAACAACAGGTTTCCCGACTGACTGCCCTCATTAATCACTTTGTTTCATTAGCACGGCTTCAAGAACGGCCACAGATGACATTAGAAGTTATTAATGCGAGTGAAGTTACTAATCGAGTAGCTGATAGTTTTAAGGCGATGATTGCCCAAAATGGTAAGAGCTTTAAGAAGTCGGTAGTTTCAGGAATCCATATTAAGGCGGATGAACACTATTTCTATGAATTAATCAGTATTTTGTTGGATAACGCTAATAAATACTGTGATCCTAATGGTGATATTTTCCTTAACTTGAAACTTGGTCGGCGGAAAAGAAACGTTATCCTTTCAGTAACAAACTCTTTTGCGAAGGGCGAAAATGTTGATTATAATCGTTTCTTCGAACGCTTCTATCGTGAAGATAAGGCGCGAACAATCAGTACTGAATCAGGATACGGAATTGGGTTATCAATGGCGCAAAATATTGTTAAGAATTTTGGCGGACATATTAAAGCTGACTATTCTAACGGCAAAATTTCGTTTATTTTTACCTTAAAAAGAGTAAATAATCGAAATAAATAGTTGCAATCTTAAAAATAAGTGGTAAGATTCTAATCAAGATTTAATGAAAGGAGCCAATATTATGAAAACACGTTACGAACAAAATAGTTGGCAAGCTTGGTACACTTTTGATCGCATCTAGTGTTTTCTACACAGGTACGGTCAATTTTGAGTTTTCTCAAAGCGTACCTGTGTTGGCTCGATAAGTAAGTAAAGACCACACAGTTGAATGCTGTGTGGTCTTTTTGGCTCCTCCAACCATTTACGCTAAGAGACAGTCACTTGGCAATAATGATTTGGAGGATTTTTTATGTCTGGAGTTATTTCACTAACAATATTATTAGTTATTTACGCCGTCAGTGAACTTATTTCACGGAAAACGAACGGCATCATTGATACTGTCTTAACGATCTCAATCTTGGCCTTAGTTGGTTTCTGGACTGGAATCCTCCCGAAGAACCTCTTTACCAATAGTGGTGTAGAAGCATTCGGGATGGCAGTAGTTGGATTGATGTTAACGTCATTAGGAACCACCATTAATTTAGCTGAGCTGAAGCGGCAATGGAAAGTAGTTCTGATTGCGATCCTCGGTGCTATTGGCTCATGTATATTGATTGTTTTAGTTGCGTTACTGGTAAATCGGAAGAACTTCGGAATTGTCGGTGCACCAATTTTTGCAGGCGGAAACGCGGCAACATTAGTATTATTAAACGCCTTGCGAGCTAAAAACATGCAGCTACTTTCAACCTATGCATTAGCAGTTTTAACTTTCCAAAACCTAATTGGGATTCCGGTTGCGACCTACGCCTTACGGAAAGAAGCACGGCGGTACCTTGGCAGTGGAGAAATGGAATTAGCAGAAAAAGCTCAGACTCAAGAAACTCCTAAGCGGCGGCCACTACAATTGCCAGAGATCTTTGATACTCCAATTATCAACCTTGCTAAATTAGGTGTAGTTGCCTCCTTGAGTTATGGGGTAAGTTTGCTGATTCATGGGACAATTAACTACTTAGTTCTTTGCTTCATCTTTGGAATCATCTTCTATCAACTTGGGTTCTTAAGTGACAGCATTATGGATAAGACATCTTCAAGTGGGATGATTACCTTTCTAGTTACCATTGTTATCTTAGGAAGCCTGGCAAATACGACGCCACGGACAGTAATGGCTGTCTTGGTACCATTACTTGTTTGTTTAGTTGTTGGAACGATTGGAGTATTGGTGACTGCGATTATTTCAGCTAAAGTCTTTAATGTTTCACGTGAAATGGCAGTGGCATTGGGGATGACTTGTACGTTTGGTTTCCCAACAACAATGATTTTGTCCCAAGAAGTTGCTTCTAGTACAGGACAAAACAGTGAAGAACAAACGGCACTTGAAAACTATTTACTTCCTAAGATGATTACCGCAGGACTTGTAACCGTTACGCTTGTTTCTGTCTTCTTTGCAGGATTTGCAGTGAACTATTTATAGAGTAGGTTGCAATAAGCCTAACTTGATATGGACAAATCGCAGTAATAAACATTTTCAAAAAATAACAGGAGGGAAACACAATGAATCAAATTAACAATTACTTAAAAGAACAGTTCCCAGAAATGATCAACTTAACTAAAGAGCTGATCAACATTGATAGTCAGTCAGATGATGTTCCAGGTGTGCAAAAGGTTGCTGATGTTTTGAGTCAGAAGATGAGTGAGTTAGGGATGACTACTCGGCAAATCGATCAGGGAAAACCAGGAACAGTCCTAATTGGTGAACTAGCTGGAGACCCAGGACTAAAACCAGTAATCTTACTTGGTCACATGGATACAGTGTTTCCACGTGGAACAGTTGAAAAGCACCCATTCAAAATTGAGGATGATAAGATGATGGGTCCGGGAATCTTTGATATGAAACCGGGCCTGGTGATTGGATTATTTGCAATTCAAGCGTTGGTTAAATTGAAACTAATCAAGCGACCAATCAAGATGATTGTCGTCAGTGATGAAGAGAAGCTTCATATGCATTCTCGAGCATATGATATTATCGCTGAAGAAAGTCAGGGTGGTGCTTACGGCTTAAACTTGGAAGGTTCCAAAGATTATCCGCACCATGTAGGGACACATAATCGCGGTGGTATGATTGTTGATGTTACTGTCCATGGACGTGCTGCTCACTCAGGTGCGGAACCGGAAAAGGGACGAAGCGCGATTGTAGAATTGGCCCATCAAATTATTAAATTTAATCAACTGATTGATCTTGATGCTGGCGTCCATGTTAACAGCGGGATTGTTCATGGTGGGGTTAGTGAAAACATTATTCCTGATGAAGCAACCACCAGCCTTGGCGTTCGGTTTAAAACTAACCAGCAGCGAGATGAATTGCTGACACAAATTAAGGAGATCACTGCTAAGCCAACAATTTCCGGGACTACTACAACTGTAAAAGTTCGGACGAAAATTGATAGTATGGAAGAAACAGCAGATGTTCAAGAATTATTTGGCCAATTAGATCAGGTCGCTCAGGAGACTGGCTATGGCAAGTTAGAAGCAGTTGGCGGTGGCGGTGCTTCTGATGCCGGAATTATGGTTGCCCGTGGTGTACCAACAATCGACGCGATGGGGGTTGTTGGTAGTGGCGCCCACAGTGAGCAGGAACATGCCAGTGCAAAATCACTTCTTAATCGAGCAACGTTGATTGCCAACTTTATTACTCGCAAAGGGTAGTTGCTTATATAAAATAAGGGTCATGGTTGAAGCTGCAACTGTCTTCAATCATGACCTTCTTGTTCTATTAATTATTAATATTTAAGATCGTTCCACTTATTGAGCCGTCTGAGATTGATCCGAAATCCCTTAACGGCGGTATCTATCCACCGTTCCAGAATCGCTTTGCCAATGCTAAGTGGGCGTGAAATTGTTTCAGAATAGGTGGTCAAAAACAAATCACCATATTGATCCAGGTGACCAAAAGGATGGTGGTCAATCTTGAATTCATAGCTAACTTCGCCATGCTTCTCTGGATCGACTTCAACCTTGTCATTCTTCATCACTTTCAGCAACTCTTTAGTTGTCATTGCTTCCATCATCAGACTTCCCTTCCTTTAGACTCTAATTCCATTATAGGGGGATGGTGGAGTAGTGTTAAGTTTATAGGATTCCATTCAAAAAAGCTTCATAACAATTAGAGATTTTCCCTAATAGTTGTGAAGCTTTTGAAAATTTAATTTGAGTTTTAGTAATCGCCATTCATAATTGAATTCTTAACGATTACATAGTCGACACGGCGGATTGAATCAAGGTCGCGACCACCAGCATATGAAATTGAAGACTGGAGATCTTCTTGCATTTCACGCAAGGTATCTTTGATTGAACCACGGTAAGGGACAAGCATTTGCTTACCTTCAACATTACGGTAAGCACCCTTTTGAACTTCTGAAGCAGAACCCCAGTATTGCTTGTAACGTTTGCCATCGATAGTGATGACATGACCTGGTGATTCAAGGTGACCAGCTAACATTGAACCGATCATAACCATTGAAGCACCGAACCGTACAGATTTAGCAATATCACCGTTATGCCGAATTCCACCGTCAGCGATGATTGGCTTTTGAGCGGCTTTACCACAAAGGCGAATAGCAGCTAATTGCCAACCACCAGTACCAAAACCAGTCTTGAGCTTGGTGATACATGCTTTACCAGGACCAACACCAACTTTAGTAGCATCAGCACCGGCATTTTCCAAATCACGTACGGCTTCTGGTGTAGCAACATTCCCAGCGATTACAAATGCTCCTGGCAAATTCTTCTTGATGTATTGGATCATCTTAATTACAAAGTCAGAATGACCGTGAGCAACATCAATCGTAATATATTCTGGGTCTAAATGTTCGGCTTTTAGCTGATCAATGAAGTCATACTCAGCATCCTTAATTCCGACCGAGATTGAAGCGAAGAGGCCCCGTTCGTGCATCCGTTTAACGAATCCAGCCCGTTCTTGAGGTTCAAAACGGTGCATCACATAGAAGTAATCATTTTGGGCAAGCCAAACGGCCAAGTCTTCATTGATGACACTTTCCATGTTTGCTGGTACAACAGGGATTTTGAATGTCTTAGGCCCAAATTTAATGCTTGTATCAGCCTCTTTACGGCTCTTAATAACACACTTGTTTGGGACTAATTGGACGTCATCGTAATCAAAAGTTTGCACGAGAACAGCTCCTTTACTTTCTTAAAAATTCCGTATGTTATTATGCACTTTTTAGCAATTATCGTCAACAAAAATATCGGACGATTGTAAAAATATTCAGAAAAAATGTTCGTTATCTTCTTGACGGTCACTCAGAAGTCCTGTAATATAGTGAAGTAAAAACGTCTTTTACAAATTATTAGTTTGAGGTGAAAGAATAATGTCATCTGTTGTGATTGTTGGTAGTCAATGGGGAGACGAAGGTAAAGGTAAGATGACCGATTACCTTAGTCAAGAAGCGGACGTTGTCGTTCGTTCCCAAGGTGGAAACAATGCCGGTCACACAATTGCGTTCGATGGAAAGAAGTTTGCTTTACGGTTAATCCCATCTGGAATTTTCGGTAAGGATAAGTTAGCAGTTGTTGGTAACGGGGTTGTTATTAATCCACCAGCAATGCTAAAGGAAATGAAGTACCTGGAAGAAAATGGAATCGATCTTTCTGGTTTACGGATTTCTTCACGTTCACACATTACTTTCCCTTACCACATTTTATTGGACAAGTGCCAAGAAGCTGCTAAGGGTGATCATAAGGTTGGTACCACTAAGAACGGAATTGGACCTACATACATGGATAAGGTTTCCCGTGTTGGTATTCGGATGTGTGACTTACTTGAAAAGGATACGTTTGAAATTAAGCTTAAGCGTAACTTGAAGGAAAAGAACGAAATGTTCACTAAGCTTTACCATGTTGATCCAATTAAGTTTGATGACATCTTTGAACCTTATTATGAATATGGTCAACAATTAAAGAAGTACGTTACTGATACTTCACAAGTTGTTAACGATGCCTTGGACTCTGGCAAGAAGGTTCTTTTCGAAGGGGCTCAAGGGGTAATGCTTGATGTTGACCAAGGTACCTACCCATACGTTACTGCTTCAAACCCAATCGCTGGTGGTGTATGCACAGGTGTTGGTGTTGGCCCTAACAAGATTAATACTGTTGTTGGTATCTGCAAGGCTTACTCAACCCGTGTTGGTGCTGGCCCATTCCCAACAGAATTAACCGATGAAATTGGTGATCAAATTCGTGAAACTGGTCATGAATACGGAACAGTTACTGGCCGTCCACGTCGGGTTGGTTGGTTCGATACTGTTGCAATGCGTCACGCACGTCGGGTTTCTGGTATCTCAGTATTGAGTTTGAACCTGTTGGATGTTTTGACTGGCTTGAAGACTGTTAAGCTTTGCAAGGCTTACAAGCTTGATGGCAAGGAAATCGATTACTACCCAGCTAGTTTGAAGGAACTTGACCGTTGCGAACCAGTTTACGAAGAAATGCCAGGTTGGGACGAAGATATTACTGGTGTTAAGAAGTTTGAAGACTTACCAGTCAATGCTCAAAACTACCTCAAGCGGGTTAGTGAATTATCTGAAACCCCACTTGCTACCATTTCTGTTGGTGCCGACCGGATCCAAACTATTATCGTTAAGGACCCATGGGAATTATAAAATTGAACTTTAATTAAACATTAAAAAGCTAATCATTGATACAGATCAGTGGTTAGCTTTTTTAGTGTTATAATTCAACGAGGATAAGGCATGAATAAATAGGAGGATAATTATGGCAAAACCAGTTTTAACAATCCAACGACACTACCTTGATTGGCCATTAGGACAGTCAATTGTTAATGCAGAATTAATTAACCAATTTGGCATTAAGGCCACAAGTGACGGTCGTGATTTAACTGATAAAATTACGTTTAATCTGACACAAGTTAACATTAATCAGCAGGGTGAGTACCCAATTGCTGTGACGGTAATGGATAGTGATGGGCAAACTACAGCTGATCATTTAACACTAAATGTAAAACTGCAAGAACAAGTTCGGTCCCAAGCAAGCACAAACCAGCAACAAACAACTACTCCGAAGAAACACAGGGGATGGCTAGTTGCCTTGATTATCTTATTGGTAATAGTTGTTTGCTGGTGGGCAATTTCTGCACATAACCGGAATCAAGCTCAGCAGGCAAATAATGAGGAGCAAAGTAGTCAAATTAGTAATAACTCCAGTAGCATTGATAAGCTAAGTTCAGACAACCAAAAGTTAGCTCAGCAAGTAGCTGCATTGCGTGGAGCTGCGCGTCAATACGAAAAGGATCATAATCAACAAGAACTACAAAACCAATTGAATAATATTTCTAACCAAAACCAACAAATTGAAGGACAACTTAACAGCAATTCTTCAAAACAAAAGTTGAATGATATCAACCAGGTTGTTAATCAATTGCAACAGGATCCTTCTAATGCATCTTCAACAGTTAATGACTTAAAGAATAAGGATGGTTTTGGTGAGATCTGGGACAGCATTACCTCAATGATGCATTCTTGGTTGAATAACCATACTAACAGCAGTTCTTCTAGTAGCGACAATCAATGATTCTGTTGACAGGCGTAGGCAAGGCGCTTAAAATACTGGTAATAAGAGAAATTACGCCTTTAACCTGATTCCGTGAAATCAAGAAGGAACGCATAAGTAACTAAACCCTTCTTCATAGACTCAGTGAAGAAGGGTTTTATCAAAATTTGATTAAGGGAAGTGACCAGGATGGCCCATGAAATCGTTGATGGATCAAGTATGCAACGGGCATTAACACGAATTACTTATGAAATTATCGAACAAAACAAAGGGGTCGAGAACCTCGTCTTTGTTGGAATTAAGACACGGGGAGTTTATCTAGCTGAACGACTGGCTAAGCGACTGAACCAGTTGGAAGATGTAGAAGTTCCGGTTGGTGCGCTAGATATTACCTTATATCGGGATGATCGACACATTCCTGATCATCATAAGGAACCGACTGTTAAGACCTCTTCATTGGGGATTGATATTAACGATAAGCATGTAATCTTAGTTGATGATGTACTTTTTACTGGGCGGACAGTACGGGCTGCGTTGGATGCCTTGATGGATATGGGACGCCCAAAGCAAATTTCATTAGCAGTCTTAGTTGACCGGGGTCACCGTGAATTACCAATTCGGCCTGACTTTGTTGGAAAGAATATCCCAACTGCGATGAATGAAACTGTTCATGTTGCCGTTGAAGAATATGACGGTCATGAAGATATCACAATCGAACATCACGAATAAACTTAATTTAACCATTTAATCTGCTCCAGAGAGGGCGAAACGGTGTTGAAAAGTGTGATCGCCAAAGCACCAGTCCCTCTTTAACGGGGTACTGGTGCTTTTTTAGGAGGAAAATACTATGGAACGTTTTGAACCAATTGTTGCTATTGATGTCCCTGATAAGCGAGAAGCTATTCAATTCTTTGATAAGCTCTCTAATGATACTGACCACATGCCAATCATCAAGATCGGGATGGAACTTTTCTATGCCTTTGGACCTGGAATTATCAAGCAAGCTAAGGAACGGGGCTTCAAGGTCTTCCTTGATCTAAAGTCTGACGATATTCCAAACACAGTTGAACGTGCAATGGCTCAACTTGGTCGTCTTGGCGTTTCCTTTGTGACCGTTCATGCTGCTGGTGGTAGTGAAATGATGAAGGCCGGTCTTCGGGGATTGAAGCAAGGAGCAGCTGAAGCACGGAATTCAGTTCCTAAGATGCTGGCAATTACTCAATTAACTTCGATTGATGAAAATATCTTACATAACGAACAACGGATTAGCGGTACTGTGATGGAATCAGTTCAAAATTATGCACGATTGGCCGATGAGAGCGGCCTTGCTGGAGTTGTTTGTTCTGCTAAGGAAATTTCTGCAATTCGTGAGGTTACCAATCCTGACTTTCTTTGCATCACACCAGGGATCCGTCTTGATCTAAATACCCATGATGACCAAAAGCGGGTTGTTACACCTAAACAGGCTGCAGAAATGGGAAGTAACGGTATTGTGGTTGGTCGGCCAATTACGCAAAGTGACGATCCAGTCGCAGCTTATAAGAAGATTCGTCATGAATTCTTAGGGGGAGAAAACGTTGACTAATTCTGAGATCGTTGCGGAATCATTACTTAAGATTAACGCAGTAACTTTAAGTCCAGAAAAACCTTTCACCTGGGCTAGTGGGATGAAGTCACCAATCTATACTGATAACCGGATTACTATTTCTTACCCTGCTGTTCGAAAGGCGATCTATACCGGGTTAGCTCAACTGGTTCGTGATCATTTTCCAGAAACTGAAATTGTTGCCGGAACTGCTACAGCGGGGATCCCTCATGCTGCATGGGTTGCACAACAGTTAAAGCTCCCACTAATTTATGTTCGTAAACAGCCAAAAGATCATGGTCGGGGCAAGATGATTGAAGGAATTCTTGAACCGGGAAAGAAGGTTGTCGTAGTAGATGATCTGATCTCAACTGGTGGCAGTGTCCTTAAATCAGTTAAGGCTGTTCGTGAAGCTGGTGGCAAAGTTGTCGGGGTTATTTCAATTTTCACCTACCAACTACCTGCAGCTGATGCTAATTTTGGTGCTGCCGGAATTAAGTATTACTCGGTAACTAATTACACTGATTTAATCAATTTAGCAATGAGAAACCATGAAATTTCACCAGCACATCTGGAGTCACTTAAGCAGTGGCGCGATAATCCATTGGAATGGAGTGCTAAAAGGAAATAAGAAACAAGGCCGAAGTCATTTGACTTCGGCCTTGTCCGTTACTTAGTGATATTATTTATTTTTTCTTTATGTACCTGTATCTTTCAAGCAATTCACGAGAACGTTGATCAGTAGGACGATAACCAATGTTGAAGGAGTGCTTAAAGAACATCATATTATAGAGAATGGCAAACACGAGTGAAGGCCATGGGAATTGCATTAACCAGTTCAACCCAAAGAACAGGACAACTAACGCATAGTCAAGATCGAGCACGATCATTAAAATGAAGTTGTAATAGTCGCCCCGGAATAATGC
>JAHLFK010000055.1 GCA_018883805.1 Candidatus Limosilactobacillus merdavium
TACTACATTGACTACTTCAATTACGAGCGAATTTCCTTAAAAACAAAAGGTATGACCCCGGTTGAATACCGAAATCATACCTTGACAGCTTAAATATTCAAATTTGTCTAACTTTTTTGTTGCACTTCAAATGCTTCGGGCCTGTTTTGTGTAATTGTTTGATATTTTGTTTAGTGGCGACTTGCTTGATGATTACCTGATTGACTAATTTTATGTACATGACGCTTAAATTTAATCCCACCGTCAGAAACTAACTTAAAATGGCGCATCTTAGCATTAAAGGGACGATTAGAGAGCCGGATAGAAATCCACCGTCGCATTATATCAGTCATTTCATTGAGATCACTGAGTAATTTTTGGTTATTTGCTTTTTTAGCTGCATCAAGGATATCTGATTGTAGGCGAGAAATTAAGTTATTGTGATAGTCTAAAAGATCCTTTGTTAAAGGCGCATTGCGGTAGCTATTAAAGAGTTTTTGAATAATCCGCATTGCATCTTCAGGACCATCTGGTTGGATATAACGTTGCTTTTTATGATTCACGAAAAAAACTCCTTATTATTTGTTTGACGTTTCTTGACTTTTACTAACCTTATTGGTATATTATACATGTGTTTAGCACTTAACCCTATAGAGTGCTAAAAGGGGAAGTGATAAAAATGCTAACACAGCGTCAAAACAAGATCCTGCAAGCGATTGTACGTCAATATACATCAACGGGTCAACCCGTAGGCTCAAAACATTTATCGGAAGAATTGCCGTTCAAAGTTAGTCCGGCAACAATTCGTAATGAGATGAGTGTTCTTGAAGAAAATGGTTTTGTTACAAAAGAGCATTCTTCTTCAGGAAGAGTACCTTCTAAAAAGGGTTATCGTTACTATGTTGATCATTTGCTTGATTCAGAGGTTATCACTGATAATGATTTAGTGGTAATTCAAAATTCATTAGGAACAAGTTTTCAAAAGATCGATGAAATCATTTCGCACTCAGCTGATATTTTATCAGATCTAACTTCCTACACTGCATTTACATTAAAACCTGAACAAGCGGATGTTCGTTTAAGTGGATTTCGGGTAGTTCCTCTTGGCAACCGGAAAGTTATTGCTATCTTAGTTACTGATAGCGGTGATGTTGAAAGTCAAGCGTTTACGCTACCACGGAATTACGATACGGATGCACTTCAAGCAGTCATTCGGATGATTAATGATCAGTTGGTTGGGCAACCATTAGCTGATGTTATGAAGCGTTTGAATGATGATATTCCGCTTCGGGTAATGCATTATATGCAGAGTGCAGACGGCTTCCTGGATCTTTTTGATAGTGTCGTGTCAAGGGCAGCACGTGAACAATTCTTTGTTGGTGGCCGATTAAATCTGTTAGAATTTTCAGATAAACAGAATTCTGTAGACTTGCAAACATTGTACAGTTTACTTGATCATAACGACCAATTATCGCATTTGCTTGATTCAAATGTTTCTGATAATGGGATTAACGTTAAGATCGGTTCTGAGATTTCTAAGGATAAGGCCTTGGATGACTATAGTTTGATCACGGCAACCTATGATGTTGACCAATATGGTAAGGGCATTATCGCTGTACTAGGTCCTACACGGATGCCATATTCCCGGACGATTGGTCTGGTGAATGCATTCCGCCAAGAACTGGCAAAACGGTTGTTAGACTTTTACCGTCATTATTATGATTCATAGGAGGCGAGTCGATTGGCAGAAAAGAAGGCTGAAAAGCAAGAAAATAAAGAAAAGCAGACAGCTAAGAAAGTTGCTCCTGAAAAGAATTCCAAAGATAATGCTAAGGAATTACAAAGTCGAAACAATGAATTAGAAAAACAAATTAAAGACTTAAAGCAACAGTTAAGTGATAAGGACGACCAATACTTACGTGCTGAGGCAGAAATCCAAAACATGACTAACCACTTTAAGAAAGAGCGTGCTCAATTATTAAAGTATGATGGTCAGGATTTGGCAAAATCTGTATTACCGGTATTGGATAACCTTAAACGTGCTTTGACCATTGAAGTCCATGATGAGAATGGGCAACAGCTGAAGAAAGGTATTCAAATGGTTCATGATCACTTAATTAATGCATTGAAGGATCACGGAATTACAGAAATTGAAGCGGAAGGCAAACCGTTTGATCCGACACTCCACCAGGCAGTTCAAACTGTTCCGGTAGAAGGTGATCAAAAGGCTGAAACAGTTGTCAAAGTGCTTCAAGCCGGTTATCAATTAAAAGATCGGGTTCTTCGTCCTGCAATGGTAGTAGTTGCACAATAAAAAAACAAGAGAGGGAATAAACAATGGCAAGTAACAAAATTATTGGTATTGATTTAGGTACTACTAATTCCGCCGTTGCCGTTATGGAAGGTAACGAGCCAAAGATTATTACAAACCCAGAAGGTAGTCGGACAACTCCATCAGTTGTTTCATTTAAGAATGGCGAAACACAAGTTGGTGAAGTTGCAAAGCGTCAAGCAATCACTAATCCAAACACTATCTCCTCAATTAAGAGTCACATGGGTGAAGCAGGTTACACTGTTGAAGTTGATGGCAAGAAGTATACACCACAAGAAATTTCAGCAATGATTCTCCAATACTTGAAGAAGTATGCTGAAGATTACATTGGTGACACAGTTGACAAGGCTGTTATTACCGTTCCTGCTTACTTTAACGATGCTCAACGTCAAGCTACTAAAGATGCTGGTAAGATCGCTGGCTTGGATGTAAAGCGGATTATCAACGAACCTACTGCTTCATCATTAGCATATGGTCTTGATAAGAAGGACAAGGATGAAAAGATTCTTGTTTATGACCTTGGTGGTGGAACTTTTGATGTTTCTGTTTTGGAAATGTTTGAGGGAATATTAGATGTAAAATCAAGTAGAGGTAATGATAGACTAGGGGGCAAGGACTTTGACAGTAGAATAGAAAAATACATAGAAAAGGAATTTGAAAGAATTTATAATCAAAATTTATATAAAGACATGGATATACAAAATAAGTTAAGTG
>JAHLFK010000056.1 GCA_018883805.1 Candidatus Limosilactobacillus merdavium
GGAATTTGCAACTTGACAACGTTAGCTACTTTCTTTGCCACGAGACAAAACCTCCTTAGTCCGTGTTGTGGTCATGATGAGGCAGTAAATTTACCTCTCCCACAGTATGTCGAATAGCATACTTAGGTAACATACCACATTTATTATAAGATTTCAAGATAAATCAAGTGTGTAATCTCTTAGATAGATAAATTACAAATTAATTATTCTACAGTATCAATTTGATCGAAGCCTAATTCAGCTGAAGTTTCCCGGCCAAACATTTCAACATTTACCTTTAACTTCATCTTTTCGTGATCAACTTCAGTGACCTTACCAGTTAAGTCGGCAAATGGACCAGCGATAACCTTAACACTATCACCAACATTAACGTCAATATCGTGTTGAACAGTTTGAACACCCATCCGCTTCATGATCCGATCAACTTCTTCAGGAAGTAATGGAGTTGGCTTTGAACCACCACCGTGAGAACCTAAGAAACCAGTAACGCCTGGTGTGTTCCGCGCAATGTACCAAGCTTGGTCAGTCATTACCATTTCTACTAAAACATATCCAGGGAAAGTCTTTTCAACAATTTCCTTAGCTTGGCCGTCCTTAACTTGACGAACTTCATCTTCAGGAACAACTACCCGGAAAATGTAGTCTTGCATTCCCATTGATTGCGCACGTGATTCCAAGTTACTCTTTACCCGATTTTCGTAACCTGAGTAAGTGTGTAAGACGTACCAACGTTTTTCATTTGATTCCACGATGAATCCTCCTCAATTATAAAGTCATTTTAGTTTTTAAATTCAAAATAAAAAACCTCGCGGACTCCCCCACGAAGCTTGTTGCGTTTAGTATAACAAATCTCTCGTCATTTGACCACTGCCTAGACGAATAACTTCATCAATAATTGGATTAACCAATCAAACAGTGCAAAAAACAAAACAAAGAAAAGTGTTAGTGAAATAACAATAGTTGTGTCACGACGGTTCTCACGAGCAGTAGGCCAAACAACCAATTTCATTTCGTGATTAACACTTTTGATAAAACGAATCAGGTGCATAATTTCCTCCAGCTAATTAACGGGTTTCACGATGCAGAGTATATTCTCCACAATGTTTACAAAATTTCTTTAATTCTAGTCGTTCTTGTCGTTGAGGATTAGCGGTAATTGTATAGTTATGGGCACCGCACTTTGTACATTCCAATGCAACTTTCTTTTGGGACATACTATCACCTCCACACATAGTCAAGATTAGCATGTTCCCCACTCTAAAACAAGTGATTAACAGGAAATGAAAGCTTCTAATATCCGAAATGCCGAATATCAGAAGCTTCTTCATAATAATAGGAAAATGATAGATATTTTTACCTGCACCTTTTTTAATTACGAAATACAAGTGTTTTTATTAAATACAAATAACCTACTCTGCTGCCAAAATTTTGATCAACTTGTTACGGCTTCGCGAAAGCGCACTTTGAACCTGCCGTTTTTTACAGTTCAATTTTCGGCAAACATGTTCTACTGAATAACCAGTAACAATAAGTGCTAATACTTGACGTTCAAATCTTGAACTATTTTTAATAACCCGTTCAATACTACTGTGACATTATACAACGTCTTCAAGTGGTGCTGTCGTGCTGGCAATGAAAATACTATCACTTTCTCCCAGAGCATCTAATTGATCAACTGGGATTCGTTTATCCGCCTGCCGAGCACGATATAAATCTAACAAACGATTAATCAAACTTTGCTTAAAAAAGCCGCTAAACTGATTAATATCTGTTCCTCTATAAGAATAGATAACTTTTAGTAAGACAAGCTGTGCCTCTTGACACCAATCATCAAATTCTAGATCGGCAACATAATATTTCTGCCAAAGACGTCTAACTAGTGAAGAATAACAATTAAATAAGGCAATAAATTTATCCTCATTGCCAACTTGTGCTTGGATGAGTAATCCGAGATCAGCTGAATGATTTTTCATAATCATTAAAACTTAACTTATCTGTTAAGTATCACCTTTCTTGAATTTGGCTCCTCCACCCATTCTTAGATTGCATTATGCATTCATGCTGGACAAGGGTCTCTTTCTCGTCAAAAAGGAAACCCTCATACAGGTGATTGCCCGTTCGATAGGCTTTCATGCCCATCGTCAGGAAGGTTCAAGTTCTCGGCACTGGTTCCTTATGCTAATTCCCCAAACCTTGGTGACTTACGCCTGAACATAATTTACCAAATTTTTTTGCCTTTGAATACCCTTTTCTTGTGATTTGTTGAACAACTATTCAAATGATAGTTAGTCGACTAATAAATTCAGTTAACAATTACTTTTGTTATGTTTTAAATCCGATAATAGAGATGCTTTAAAAAGAACATTAGTCTCATTTTTATAACTATATAACGTTATAGTAATTTTTATATTTTAAAAAAATTTAAACAAATTACTATTCACCTAACCTAAATAAATGAATTTTTTCTGCAATTATTTTTAACAATAAAAAGCGTGGGACTATAAAACTCATAGACAGTTTTTATAGCCTCACGCCCTTATGCACAACTCACTTATAGTGGATGACGAGAATTAAAGCCTTGGTAAATTAATAGACTAGCCGCAACACTTGCATTCAAACTTTGAACATGACCGATCATTGGAATTGTAAGCATTTCATCACAATTTTTCTTTAATAATGATGAAATTCCTTTTCCTTCATTGCCAATTACTAATGCAACTGCTCCCTTGGCATTCCAACGCCGATAATCTGTTCCTTTCATATCAGTACCGAAAAGCCAAACGCCACGGTCCTTTAGTTCTTGGGCGGTCTGAACCAGATTTGTTACCCGTGCAACTGGTACATGTTCGATTGCCCCAGTAGATGTTTTAGCAACTACTGATGTTAAACCAACTGCCCGTCTTCGTGGAATAATGATTCCGTGAACACCAGCTGCATCTGCTGTCCGGATAATTGACCCTAAGTTATGAGGATCTTCTAGCTCATCAAGAATCAAAAAGAATGGATCTTCGTCATGTTTAGCTGCATTATCAAATAAGTCATCAATTGTTGCGTAATGGTAAGCTGCAACAGCTAATGCCACTCCCTGGTGGTTTTGATGATCACTCATTTGATCAAGCTTTGTCTTGGGAACGTTTGAAATAACCAGCCGCTTTTCTTTAGCTAATTTAACAATTTGTGAGATCGCATCTGATTTTAACCCTGATTGAATAAATACCTTATTAATCTCTTGGTCTGATTTTAACGCCATAATAGCCGGATGGCGGCCGATAATAAATTCGCTATTTTCAGTTTTCATGTTGTGTTCTCCCCGCTTCTACTTGTTGAATACACCACTCCGATAGTTCTGCAACCCGATCTTGTTTGCCAGCTAGCTGGAGGTATCCCATCATTGCTTCAAATCCAGTTGAGATCCGGTAAGTGAGGACTGAAGTATGTTTAGCGTGCGTGTGACTATTTGCATTTCGTCCACGCTTAAAATAGCTCCATTCATCATCAGTTAAAATATCATCTTGCTTCATCAAATCAATCAAAGCTGCCTGAGCCTTAGCCGAAACATAGTGGGTAGCCAAATGTTGTAACTTAGTTGGCTTCGATAGTCCCTTACTTAAAAGGTGTTGGCGAATAAACACTTCATAAACGGCATCCCCTAAATAAGCTAGTGCAATGCCATTCAGTTGTCGATAATCTGCTTTCTCCATTAATTCTCTTCCCTGTCTTACTTTTCAACCCGCTTGAACCGCGTTCCCTGCGGAGTATCTTCCAAAATAATTCCTTGTTTCTTCAAATCATCACGAATTTGATCACTGCGAGCAAAGTCCTTGTTCTTCCGAGCTTCGTTCCGCTCATCAATCAATTCCTGGATGTGTTCATCATTCAATTCATTATTGTTAGAACTTAATTTAACTCCAAAAACGCTGACTAAACTGACAATTAAGTCTTTAATTGCGGTTAGTGCATCACTCTTAACGGTTTCCTGTTGAGCATAGATATTAGCATACTTAACTAATTCGTAAACAACGGTAATCCCGTTTTGAACATTAATATCATCATCCATTGCTTCGATATATGCCTGCTTAAATTCAGCCAACTTCTTAGCAACTTCAGCATCATCACCTTCTTGGGCATCTTTTTGCCGGTAAGTTAGGTTATCAAATGCTGTTTGGATGTGATCAAGGTTGTTTTTAGCATCAATTAAGTTGTCTTTGCTGTACTGAATTGGTCGACGATACTGGGTAGTTGCCATAAAGAAACGTAATACTTGCGGATCAACCTGCTTAATAATGTCGTGAACCGTAATGAAATTGTGTAAGGACTTACTCATCTTTTCGTTATCCTTACCAATTGTTACGAAACCGTTGTGCATCCAGTAACGGACAAATTTTTGCCCAGTTTCTGCTTCACTTTGAGCGATTTCATTCTCATGGTGAGGAAATTCTAGATCTTGTCCACCACCATGGATATCAATCGTCTTACCCAAGTACTTGGTTGACATAACAGAACATTCAATGTGCCAACCAGGGCGTCCTTTACCCCAAGGAGAATCCCAGTTAATTTCACCTGGCTTAGCAGCCTTCCACAATGCAAAATCAATTGGGTCTTCCTTTTTATTTACTTCATCAGCACTAACATGTTCACTAGCACCGACTTCCAAATCATCAATCGATTGACCGGACAACTGACCGTAATCTTTAAACTTTCGTGCCCGGTAATAAACATCCCCATCTTTTTCATAAGCATAGCCCTTATCAATTAAGCCTTGTACAAACTCAATAATTTCAGGAATGTTTTGGGTTGCTCGTGGATGCATCGTCGCTGGTTCAATGTTAATTGCCTTGGTATCTTCCATAAATGCCTTGATATATTTATCTGCTAATTGAGGAACGGTAATTCCTTGTTCATGAGCAGCTTTAATCATCTTATCATCAACGTCAGTAAAGTTAGAAACATAATTAACTTTGTACCCTTTAAATTCCAAATACCGCCGAACAGTGTCAAACGCGATTGCAGAACGGGCATTTCCGATATGGATGTAGTTATAGACCGTTGGACCACAGACATACATGTTAACAACTCCTGGGGTTAGCGGTTTGAATTCTTCTTGTTTATGAGTCAATGTATTATAAATTGTCAGCATGACTGTCTGCTCCTTTCACATTTATACTCATAATACTAACATATCTCCATGGCTGAACCCATTATTGGAAATTTTTTCGTCCAAAAAATTTTTTAACTTTATGGTCACAATTTCTTCACATTCTCCTGATAATATATAAAGCGTAGTAAAGATAACCTCTTTACTACTAATGAAACCTATTATTTTTCAATTACTCCTCCCAATAGTAACCGAAAAAACAATCTAATATGAGGATTACCCCAAGTCCTCATAATACTCCTCAAGAGATAGCTTCCCCAAAGCTATCTCTTCTTTCTTTACATCCTAAAAAAGGTCCCTAGTCGTGGAAATTCCACGGTTAGGGGCCTTTTCGTTTGTTATTAGATAAAATATTCTAACTTTATTTTTAGAATAAACCAGTAATCTTACCGTCGGCATCAATTGTCATGTTGACAGCTGCAGGAACTTTTGAAAGTCCTGGCATAGTCATCATGTTTCCTGAGAGAGCAACGATAAATCCGGCACCAAGCTTAGGAACGAATTCACGGATATGGAATGTGAAGTCAGTTGGTGCACCTAATTGTGTCTGATCATCAGTAAATGAGTACTGGGTCTTGGCAATGCAGACTGGTAAATCATTCCAACCAAACTTAGCAAATTGCTTTAATTGCTTCTTTGCTTTCTTACTAAAGGATACTTCCTTAGCACCATAAATGGTCTTTGCAATGGTGTTAACTTTTTCTTCGATGGAGTCACTAGAATCGTACAGTGGCTTAAAGTCACTCTTTTCGTCGGCCAAACGAACAACTTCCTTTGCAAGGTCTTGTGTTCCTTGACCACCCTTAGCCCAACTATCAGCGACAACAACGTTTACACCAAGGTTCTTACAATTATCTTCAATAAATTGAACTTCTGCATCAGTATCATTAATGAAGTGGTTAATTGCCACAACAACTGGTAAGCCATAACGTTGCATATTCTTAATGTGACGGTTAAGGTTAGCAACACCCTTCTTTAATGCAGGAAGTTGTTCTTCCTTAATTTCATCAAGACTAGCACCACCATTGTATTCAAGAGCCCGAACTGTGGCAACAATTACAATTGCATCAGGGTTCTTACCTAATACTGGCCGCTTAATATCAAGGAACTTTTCCGCACCTAAGTCAGCACCGAATCCTGCTTCAGTAACTGTGTAATCAGCCAACTTCAAAGCAGTTTGGGTAGCTAAGATACTGTTACAACCGTGGGCAATATTAGCAAATGGTCCACCGTGAACAATTGCAGGAGTGTGATCAAGAGTTTGTACAAGGTTAGGCTTGATTGCGTCCTTTAATAGGATGGTAATAGCATCTTCAAAGCCAAGTTGACCAACAGTAACTGGTTCACGGTCGTAAGTATAACCGACAACGATCTTGCTGATCCGCTTCTTCAAATCCATTAAATCTGTTGAAAGACATAGGATTGCCATTAATTCAGAAGCAGCAGTGATATCAAAACCAGTTTGACGAGGGACACCTTGCATTACTCCACCAAGGCCTGTAATGACGTTCCGTAATGCCCGATCATTAACATCTTCAACCCGCTTCCAGATAATCCGACGAGGGTCCAAGTTAAGCTTGTTGTCCCGCATTACATAGTTATCAATCAAAGCAGCCAAAGTATTATTAGCACTAGTTAAAGCATGAAGATCACCGGTGAAGTGTAAGTTAATATCTTCCATTGGGATAACTTGACTGTAACCACCACCAGTGGCACCACCCTTAATCCCAAATACAGGACCCATTGATGGTTCACGCATTGCAATAATTGTTTGGTGATGTAATTGGTTCAAGGCATCCCCAAGACCAACTAAGACAGTTGACTTTCCTTCACCTGCTGGAGTCGGATTAATTGAAGTAACAAGAATTAACTTGTGCTTTTTACCAGGCTTTTCAGCAACGGGTAAAGAAATCTTAGCTTTGTATTTACCATATTGCTCAATTTGGTCATCGTTTAGGCCAATTGATTCAGCAATCTTATTAATTGGTTCGAGTGTGGCTTGGTCTGCAATTTCTATATCTGTCATATCAATCCTCTCCTATCCAAAATACGAACATTACATAAAAAAACATCGTTAAAGTTAAGAATTAACTCTACGATGTCTAGAATATAAGATTCTGCTCCATTTGTAAACAGCTATTTCGAATTCTTATTAGATTTAGATGATTCTTTTTCGTCCTTACCAGTACTATTCTTCTCATTAATTCCACGATTTGAATGTAACGGCCGGGCAAAAATCATCCGCCCTGCATCAGTTTGCAAAGCACTAGTAACTTCAACTTCAATCCGCTGGTTCATGAAGTAACGACCATCTTCAACAACAACCATTGTTCCGTCATCCAAGTAAGCAACACCCTGTTGTCGCTCAGTCCCGTTTTTTACAACAACAACGTTTAGCTTTTCTCCTGGAATAACCCGTGGACGAAGTGACTTAGCTAAATTATTAATGTTTAGGACTTGAACATTTTGGAACTGGATAACCTTATTTAAATTGTAATCATTAGTGACAATTACACCATTAACCTTTTTGGCCAAGGCAATCAATTTACTATCAACTTCAGGGATATCCTCAAAATCGCCATCATACATTTCGATTGGAACAATCTTTTCCTTACGAAGTTTATTCAGGATATCTAACCCTCTTCGTCCCCGAACTCGTTTAATACTTTCACCAGAATCGGCAATGTATTGAAGTTCATAGAGGACAAAATTGGGAACCAGCAATGTTCCTTCAAGAAAACCAGTTTTAACCAGATCATAAATCCGTCCGTCGATCAGGATATTAGTATCAAGAATCTTGTAATGGTGATAATTTTCGTCCTGCTGATCAATTACTTCCGTATTAGGGTTCTTTGACCGTCCACGACGACCATTCGCTATTAGATTCTTCCAATCATCAAGCCGCGTTGTTCCGATTCGGTAACCAAAATAACTAAAGACAACCATTAATAAAACTGGCAAAACGTTATTAACTACCGGGATATTAGTTCGCCATAGCGGGATTGAAATCAGCACGGCCAAAATCAAACCAATAATTGTCAGTAAGGTTCCGAAAAATAAGTAAACAGGACTTAGTTTCGTCAAGCTCTTTTCAATTCTTACCACTAGCTGTTCAGTTGGCTTAGCAAGTGGCAATGAAATAATGAAGAAAATGAGTGCACCTAAAATAATATCGATGAAGACTAACAGTGCATCACCTAAATGAAGATTAATTAAATCCCAGAATAATGGCAAATAATAAAAACCAATTGTTGCTCCAACAATGACATAAATTAATCGAATAATTCTTTTAAGCATTCTATCAACCCTCCTTTATTTTATTAGCCTAAAGCAAGCCGTAATGCCTGCCGTAAAGTTGTCACGCCAATGACCTCTATTCCGGTTGGTGGTTGCCATCCCTTTAAGTTGTTCTTGGGCACAAAGATTCGCTTAAAGCCTAACTTTTGTGCCTCGCTAACACGCTGTTCAATTCGATTTACTCGCCGAATTTCACCAGTCAAGCCAACTTCACCAACAAAAGCATCAGTCGCCTGGGTTCCCTTATCACGATAACTTGAAGCAATACTAATTGCAATTGCCAAATCAATCGCAGGCTCATCTAATTTTACACCACCAGCAGCCTTCAAGTAGGCATCTTGATTTTGCAACATCAAGTTCGCCCGTTTTTCGAGAACCGCCATAATTAATGATACACGATTTCTGTTTAACCCTGTAGCTGTCCTTTGCGCATTCCCATAAACAGTCGGAGTAACCAATGCCTGGATTTCTACAAGAATTGGCCGGGTTCCTTCAAGGGAAACAACCACGGCAGAACCAGTAGCGTCCTTTAACCGTTCTTCAAGGAATATCTCAGACGGGTTTTTGACTTCAGTTAAGCCATTAGTGTGCATTTCAAAAATACCAAGTTCGTTAGTGGAACCAAATCGGTTTTTTACTGATCGTAGAATCCGGTACGTATGGTGCAAATCTCCTTCAAAATAAAGAACGGTATCCACCATATGTTCAAGGATCTTTGGCCCGGCAATGGCACCACCCTTGGTAACATGACCAACCACGAAAATAGTAATATTATTACTCTTTGCAATTTGCATCAGTTGAGCTGTGACCTCACGAATCTGCGAAACACTACCGATTGCAGAAGTAACATCCGTCGCTTGCATCGTCTGAACTGAGTCAATTACAACATATTCGGGCTTCAAGTCACGGATTGTCTCTTTAATGCTATCCATATTCGTCTCTGGATAAATATAGAAATCATCAGCAGCCACATCTAACCGTTCTGCCCGCATCTTAATCTGCGTAGCACTTTCTTCCCCAGATACGTATAAAACCCGGTGATGTTCACTAGAGAGCTGCCCTGAAACTTGCAGCAGCAAAGTTGATTTACCAATTCCCGGATCACCACCAATTAAGATCAGTGAGCCAGGAACAATACCTCCACCAAGAACTCGATTAAGTTCATTCAACTTGGTCTTTACGCGAGGTGTCTCATGACTATTAATTTCACCAATTTTTTGTGGTTTAGCCACTAAACCGGTTAAAGTCGTCGTTGGTCGTTTAGTAGACGCGCTGGGGCTTGAAGATTGAACTTGTTCTTCTACTAAAGTGTTCCATTCACCACAATTAGGACAGCGCCCCAGATAACGTGGTGAACTATAGCCACAATTTTGACAAACATAATGTGTTTTTATTCTGGCCATTAATGCCATCCTTTCTAAATGCGTTAGTTTTATTCGTTAATAGGCCCATTTAAAATAGTTTCTAACAACGATCCTGAAATAAAAGTGCGCCCTACCAATTACTTTTTAAAAGACTATTGGACCGTTCCACCGGCAAAAAAATGGGCGATTTTGGAAAAAATTCCACAAAATTATTCCGATTTTATTCAAGATTTGCTATATTACTTTTTGGTTGAGCCAAACCCACCAACCCGTTGTGCGGTCGGTTGTTGCTCATCATCAGCAGTAAGGAATGGTACAAAAATTCCTTGGCCGATTCGCTCACCTTTTTTAATATGATAATCGGTCAATCCGTAGTTAATGAGTTGGAAGAAAATTTCCCCCTCATTACTATCATTATCATAGTAATCAGCATCAACAATACCGACACCGTTAGGAAGAATTAAGCGCCGTTTTAATGGTCCGCTAGAACGATTTGCTAATAACAAGAATTCGTTATCTTGCATGTAAGCCTTAATTCCTGTTGGTACAAGATATGGTTTAAGACATTGATCAGCATTTTTTAATTCATCAGCAGTTAACTTTGATTGTTGATGAAGTTTCCAAAGAGTTTTTAAGAAGTTTCCCTTCCAAATTGATGGAAGGACGAAATCTTCTGATGCTTCAAAATCATAACCGGCTGCACTTGCTGTTTGCCGTTTTGGTAAATGGAGTCCTTGATCTTCTTTGCGAGAAACAATCTTAAACCCACGTTTCATTTGTATCACCTAATCCTTTTATAAACTATTCTACCTATTATAAAATAGATATAGGATTTATGGTATTGCTTTACACCAGTTGATTTTGAATGGATGTGATTAGATGGATTACAAAGTTGAAGAAGAGCGGATCGTTGCTAGTGATGAAAAACAACCTTTCGTAGGAGAAATTAGTTTTCCTAAGGTAACGGGGGTCCCTAATCGGGTAGTTGTTGAACGAGTCTTTGTTCATCCTGATTATCGTGGGCAAGGTATTGCAGCAGAATTGGTTAGTCAATTCGTTAAATATGCCACCGCACACAAGTTAACTGTTAAGTTAATGTGTCCTTACGCTGTAAAGCAATTTGGTATTCATCCTGAGTACCAGCAGTTATTACTACCTGAAGATCGTTTCTAAAATTATAAGGAGGAAACTCATGAATCAAGACGAGCTAAAGCAACAAGTTGGTCGTGAAGCAGTTAAATATATCCATTCAGGAATGGTTGTTGGCCTTGGTACTGGTACTACCGTTCATTGCCTGGTAGATTCCCTTGGTGAAGAAGTTAATAACGGTAACTTAAATGATATTATTTGTGTTACCACTTCAAACCGGACTACCCGTCAAGCAGAAAGCCTCGGTCTTAAAGTTGAAGAGATTGATGATGTTGACCACATCGATCTCACCATCGACGGAGCAGATGAAGTTAGTGATGACTATCAAGGAATTAAAGGTGGCGGTGGCGCCCTTCTCTGGGAAAAGATCGTTTCCAATTATTCAGATCGTGTAATGTGGATTGTTGATGAATCAAAATTAGTTCACCACCTTGGCGCATTCCCACTACCAGTTGAAGTTACCCCATACGGTAGTCAACACCTTTTCACTAAGTTAGCTCGGCGCGGTTACAATCCAACTTGGCGGATGCTTCCTGATAATAGTGAAAAGTTCCGTACTCATCAACGAAACTTCATTATTGACTTACACCTAGAAGATATTAATGACCCATTTGCTCTTCATGAAGAATTAATTGGAATGGTTGGTTTGATTGAAGATGGTCTCTTCCTCAATCAAGTCAATGATGTTCTCGTTGGTACTCAAAACGGTCCTAAGTTACTTCATGCTCGCCCATAATATATAGAACGGTAAAGAAATAAATTAATATTAAAATAATAGCTCCCAGAATCCGGATTTTCCGAATACTGGGAGCTTTTATTAGATCCTACTTAATCAACATCTTCCATAGTTTCTGCTTTGCTGGCGACAAAATCTCATTCTGTCGTGCAGCCAATGATAAATGAAAAAGTGGCTGGTTAGGATCTGTTAAACTGCGACTAACTAATTGATCATTAGGGGTAATCGCAAGCCGGGTTAAGAAGGAAATCCCTAAATTCTCAGCAACCATATTTTTGATAATGTGAATGTCATTGGTCCGATAAATCACCTTAGGACGAATATGTGCTTGCCGACACATCTGACGAAATGCTTTGACATGAACAAAGTCGGTATCCGGCATAATGAATGATTGACTTTTAAGATCACTAAAACGTAATTCCTGTCGTTTAGCATATGGATGATGGGAACTCATAATAATTTGAAATGGGTATTTAGCGAATTCCTTTACCAAAAGTTGTGGCTGTTGGAGTGGACTTGCCGAACCAAGAAAAGCCATATCTAATTCACCACTGAGAAGCATCTGCAGTAAATTTTCCGATCCCGCTTCAGTTACCTCAAGCTTATCAAATAAGTGCTCCTTCATTAGGGCTGGTGTTAACGATGGAAAGTAATAACTACCGATAATTGGCGGTAACCCAAACCTGATCTTATTGAGCTTAGCATGTTCAATCTCCTGCCGAGCAATTGCCAATTCATTTAAAATAACCTTTACGTGTTGTGCATACTGTTCCCCAACCCTGGTTACCTTAATCTGATGATGAACGTGATCGCGAATAAAGAAACGCGTTCCATATTCGTCTTCTAATCGATTAATGGCCATTGTGATCGTCGGTTGACTGACATTGAAATGATCAGCAACTGCAGAAAAATTTTTATTTTTTACGAGTTCTATAAAGTATTCTAAATCTTTAATTTTCATTTTTGGCCTCAAAGCAAGCTTTCTACGTGGGTATATCAATTTTATTTATAGGATAACATAAATTTGACTATAAACTATCTTCCCTCTTACGATATGGGCATCAACAGTTAAAGGGAGATTATATTTACAATGAATGACGCAATGGCAATCTTAAATAACCCCTTCAAGAATAAGGGAACTGCTTTTACAATGGATGAACGGAAAAAGCTAGGCTTGGTTGGTACCTTGCCTCCACGTGTTAAAACAATTGAAGAACAAGAGGCTGATACCTACGCTTTGTACGAAACCAAGTCTTCACGGATTGAAAAGCGTCACTTCTTAATGGAAGTATTTAACGCTAACCGGACCCTGTTCTTCTACTTAATGGAAAAACATATTACTGAAATGATGCCGATCGTCTACGATCCAGTAATTGCTGAATCAATTGAAAAATATAATGAACGGTACCTACGTCCTCAAGATGCTGCTTACCTTTCTGTAGAACGTCCAGAAGATATTAAACAAAGTCTGAAAAATGTTAGTGCTGACCGGGATATCCGGTTAATCGTTGTTACCGACTCTCAAGGAATCTTAGGAATTGGTGACTGGGGTGTCGATGGTGTCGACATCGCTGTTGGTAAGTTGATGGTTTACACTGCCGCTGCTGGTGTTGATCCTTCACAAGTATTGCCAGTTTCAATTGATGCTGGGACTGATAACGAAACATTACTCAACGATCCTAATTACCTCGGTGAACGTCACCACCGGATCACTGGTCAAAAGTACTTTGATTTCATTGACCAATTCGTTAATGCTGTTGAAGAACTCTATCCAAAGAGTTTGCTCCACTTCGAAGACTTCGGTCGGGGAACAGCTGCTCGAATTCTTGATAAGTACCATGACAAGATCTTAACCTTTAATGATGATATCCAAGGAACAGGGATTATTGCCCTTGCTGGTGTCCTTGGTGCCCTCAACATTTCAAAGCAAAAGTTAGCAGATCAAAAGTTCCTAACATTTGGTGCAGGAAGTGCCGGAATGGGAATTGCCAAGATGTTGTACGATGAATTGGTTCGTCAGGGGATGGATCCAGCAGAAGCAAAGAAGCACTTCTACCTCGTTGATAAGCAAGGTCTTCTCTTCGATGACACTGAAGGCTTAACACCAAAGCAAAAACCATTTACTCGTCAACGGAGCGAATTTGCTAATCCTGATGAATTGACTAACTTGGTAGCTGTTGTTAAGGCAATTCACCCAACTGTTATGATTGGGACTTCTACTCAACCAGGAACATTTACTGAAGAAATCGTTAAGGAAATGGCTGCCCACACAGAACGGCCAATTATCTTCCCACTCTCTAACCCAACTAAGCTTGCAGAAGCTAGTGCAGAAAATCTGTTAAAGTGGACTGACGGTAAAGCCTTAGTTGCAACAGGTATTCCAGTTGCTGATATTGAATTCAACGGTACTACTTATAATATCGGTCAAGCCAACAACGCATTGATTTACCCTGGTGTTGGTTTCGGTGCTATTGCTGTTGAATCAAAGGTAATTAACAATACGATGCTTGCCGCTGCTGCCCACGCTCTGGTTGGTTTAGTTGATCCTGACAAGCCAGGTGCTGCAGTTCTTCCTCCAGTTAAGGATATGACTAAGTTCTCCAAGAAAGTTGCTATCGCTGTAGCCCAATCAGCAATTGATCAAGGATTCTCTTCTGCCAAGGATGCTAAGGCCGCGGTTGAAAAGATGACTTGGGAAGCAAAGTATTAAGCTGGAAAACAACGACTTTGCAAGGCGGTGGACTAAGGATAGAACGATGATTAGCACGGAACCGGGCTGATTATCGTTCGGACTTAGGCTCGAGCCTTGCAGTTGTTTTCCGCAATTCGACTATATAACAGTTGAAACTAAGAAGAGGTCGGGATTTAGTTCGGCCTCTTCACTGTTCTAAAGATATTTTAATTACAACGAGGTAGCTGTCTGGATACCCTAGTTAAAATCTCGCGAGACTGAGTAATTGCTTAGTCTCGCTTTTCTGTTTTTAAATCACTATAATGGTAGTAATAATTATTTAAGGAAGGTGAATTGTTGTGAGCTTTAATATTACCGATTCAGCAATCAATGATTTTCGTCAGGATTATCATCAACGAAAGGAAAGCAGTGTATTAGAAAATGCCGTTACCAAAAACGGGGTTAACGCTGCTAGCTTTAATTGGCACTCTATTGCAGATAATGATCCGCATTTTTCAATTGATTTGAAGACTGGAGACGTAGCTGACCAAAAGCAATCCGGTCGTTGTTGGATGTTTGCGGCTTTGAACACGATGCGTCACGATATGCAACAAAAGTTCAACTTACCAGATAACTTTGAACTTTCCCAATCCTACCAATTCTTCTGGGATAAATTTGAAAAGGCTAACTACTTTTACGAAAATGTTATTAAAACTGCAGCTCTTCCAACCAGTGACCGGAAGATTGCTTGGTTAATGGCTGCTCCACAATCCGATGGTGGTCAGTGGGACATGCTTTGTGCCTTAATTGAAAAATATGGGGTAATGCCTAAGTCAGCAATGCCTGAATCATTTAATTCCAACCGTTCTAACGGCATTAATGCTCTTCTTAATAATAAGCTGCGTCATGATGCCGTTATTTTACGGAAGATGATTAATGACGACCATGCAGATGAAGAAACTGTTAACGCTAAGCGGAAGACAATGTTAAATGATGTTTACCGGATGTTATCATACGCATTTGGTGAACCAGCAACTCATTTTGACTTTGAATACCGGACAAAGAAGGATAACGAGTTCCACCGTGATACTAATATCACTCCACAAGAATTCTTTAAGAAGTATGTTGGCTGGAATCTTGATGACTATATCTCAATCATTCAAGCACCAACAGCGGATAAGGAATACTACAAGACTTACACAATTGACATGTTAGGAAACGTCGTCGGTGGTCGACAAATCAAGCACTTGAACCTTCCAATGAATGAATTCAAGCAACTTGCAATTGACCAATTAAAGGCCGGTGAAAGTGTTTGGTTTGGCTCAGATGTTGTTAAATATTCTGAAACCAAGTTAGGAATCATGGCATTAAATACTTATGATTATGCTCAATTATTTGATACTGATCTTGATATGACTAAGGCCGATGCTCTAGACTACGGTCAAAGTATGATGGATCATGCAATGGTTCTTACTGGTGTCGATCTAGTAGACGACAAGCCAACTAAGTGGAAGGTTGAAAACTCATGGGGTTCTAAAGTTGGTACTAAGGGGTACTTTGTAATGAGCGACGAATGGATGGACAAGTACTGCTACCAAATCGTTGTTAACAAGAAGTACCTTAGCGATAAGCTTAAGAAAGCGCAATCCCAAGAGCCAATCGTATTAAAGCCTTGGGATCCAATGGGAACATTGGCATAACTTTTAAGTACAATATAAAAAATCATCAAGTGTTTAGTATTTTCAAACGCTTGATGATTTTTTTGTAGAAATTAAAGATATCGATATTGCCTAACTTCCATTAACTAATTATTTAGTAATATCAGCGTTGAAGTACTTTTGGGATAACTTCTTAACAGTGCCATCCTTTTGCAATTTCTTCAATGCTTGGTTGTAAGAAGATTCAACAGCAGTGTCCTTCTTGTTAAAAAGAGCTGAAATCTTAGCAGGCTTTACTTCATTAGAAACATCAATCATCTTTAAGCCCTTAGTACTATTCTTCTTACTGTATGCGTACCAAGCTTCACGTGAGTTAACTGTCCCTTCAGCTCTTCCTTGCTTAACCATTGCAAGGGAATTACTAAATTCACCACTTGGAACAATGTTACCTTGGTACTTCTTAACAACATCCGCATTATTCGTTCCGGTACCAGCAACGATCTTCTTCCCCTTAATTTGCTTTAAGTTCTTAATGCTACTGTCTTTAGGAACAATCAAAACGTACCGTGATTGAATATAAGGAGTTGAGAAGTTGTACTTCTTTGCCCGTTCAGGAGTTTGGGTAATGTCATTCATTACGACATCATACTTACCTGAACCTAAGCCGGCTACCAATGAATCCCACTTACTAGGAACGAACTTAGCTTTCAGTCCCATTTCCTTAGCAACTGCCTTTCCTAAGTCAACTTCAAAACCAGTTAACTTACCATCCTTCCGATATGAGAAAGGAGAATACGTTCCTTCTAGCCCAATTGTTAATTCTCCCTTTTGTTTTAGTTCTGAATTAACCTGTGATGATGCGGCATGAATGCTACTAATTCCTGCTGCTGATCCTAATGTTACTGCTGCTAATGTTAATAGTACCTTTTTCCAAATTTTCATGTTGAATTTCTCCTTCTATTTTAAGTTTTCCATTGTCATTGATGCGATAAAGTTCTTAATCCGTTCATTCGGGTTGTTTGAAGAAAAGAACTCTTCTGGAACCCCATCGTAAATAATTTCACCGTCTTCAACGAAGATAATCTTGTCGGCAATTTGTTTAGCAAATGCCATGTTATGAGTTACGATTACCATCGATTGTTTTTCTTTGGCTAACTGTAAAAGAACTTTTAGAACACTTAACTCTAACTCTGGATCCAGCGCTGAAGTCGGTTCATCAAGAAGCACATATCGTGGTTTCATCGCTAATGCCCGAGCGATTGCAACCCGTTGTGCTTGACCACCAGATAGTTCATTGGGATACGCATCACCGTATTCTCCCATCCCCACTTTAGTAAGAAGTTCATTAGCTCGTTCTTGAGCTTCTTTACTAGTCATTTTTAAGACTTGGGTGGGACCTTCAATCACATTTCCCAGGACAGTTTTGTGCGGGAAAAGATTATAATCTTGAAATACCATTCCCGTTTCCCGTCGAACAGCCAGCTTTTCTTTATTGCTTACTCCATTGCTAAAGTCAATATGATGATTGTTAAAGTCAAATTTGCCACTTTCTGGAGTTACCAATAGGTTTAGTGAACGCAAGATTGTTGATTTCCCTGATCCTGATGGGCCAACCATCACTGTTATTTTGCCTGCCGGAAACTCTAATGAAACATCCTTTAAAACCTGCTTATTACCGTAACTTTTATTAATCCTAGTTAGTTTCATTTGTTCTTACCTCGTTTAACTAATCGTTACTCGACTGCCTAATTTCTTTTCCAAATAATGCTGAAGTGTCGAGAGAATCGTCGTAAATACCGCATAGATTACGGCTACCAATGAGTACATCAATAAAGGTTGGTAGTTTTCTGCTGCAATTTGTTGACTAACTTCAAACATTTCAAGAATAGTAATTGAAGCGGCCAATGAAGTGTCCTTAACTAAACTGATGAAGCTGTTAGAAAGTGGTGGTAAGGCAACCTGTAGCGCTTGGGGAATAATAATCCGCCACAAAATTTGCAGCCGCGTCATCCCGATTGCCTCGCCGGCTTCCCACTGCCCATTAGGAACAGAACTAATTGCTGCACGGATTGTTTCTGATGCATATGCCCCTGTATTTAAGGAAAAAGTGATAATTCCCGCAGTAAAAGGTTGCAGCTTAATTCCATGAGGTAATATTCCCTTAATCCTTAAATACGGTAGTCCGAAGAAGACGATAAACAATTGCACCAGAAGAGGCGTTGAACGAAAGAGCCATACATAAAATTGAGCAATCCATTTAAGAATCATAAATGCTCCACCCCGATGTGCAAGACGGATTAGCGCAGTTAACAGAGCAATTATTAATCCGAAGAAAAATGAAATTAGTGCTAGCGGGATAGTATATTTGAATCCCGCAGCAAGTAATTGGGGTAACGATGAACTAATTATTTCCCACATAGCTTGCCTGATCCTTTCTTAGTTAATCTAACTGGTTTAATGCTTGTTTCAAGTCATCAATGATATCTTGATGATCCTCGATTCCAACTGACAAACGAATAAGTTCATCCTTAATGCCGTTCTTTAAGCGAATTTCTCGAGGAATAGAACCATGAGTCATCACTGCCGGTACTTCAATCAAACTTTCAATTCCGCCAAGGCTTTCTGCCAGGTCAATCAATTGAAGACTTTCAACAAATTTCTTGGCATCCAATCCTTCTTGCAGTTCAAAACTAATCATTGCACCGAAATTGCGCATCTGCTTTGCTGCAATATCATGTCCTGGGAAATCAGATAATCCAGGATAATAAATTTTTGCAATCCGGGGATCGTTCTCTAGGAAGTTTACCACTGCAGTTGCGTTTTCCTGATGAACTCGCATCCGTGCACCGAGAGTTTTAATTCCCCGTTGAAGGAGCCAACTATCATCAGGTCCTAACGTACTACCAATTGAGTTTTGCAGGAATGCTAGTTGCTCAGCAATCTCCTTATCTGATGTCACTGCTAAACCAGCAACAACATCACTATGCCCGCCAAGATATTTGGTTGCGGAATGAACAACAATATCGGCACCTAAAGTTAACGGTTGTTGGTTATAAGGAGTTGCAAATGTATTATCAACGATTGTCTTAATGCCATGCTTCTTTACAATATCAGCAATCGCTTTAATATCAGCAATTTGCAACAACGGATTAGTTGGTGTTTCAAAATAAATTGCTACAGTATTATCTTGAATTGCCTTTTCAACCGCATCCAAATCTTGCATATCTACTACGGTAAATTCAAAACCGAAACGTTTCAGAACTTTATTAATCAGCCGGAATGTCCCGCCGTAAACATCACTACCAACAACGAAATGATCGCCTTGGGAGAAAAGTGAGAATGCTGCGTGAATCGCTGCCGAACCAGATGAGAAAGCAAAACCAGCAACACCATGCTCCAATTCAGCAATTAACTTTTCTAACGAAGCACGGGTTGGGTTACCGGTCCGTGCATATTCCCATTTTGGATTGCCACCCAGTGTATGTTGATGGAAAGTTGATGAACGATAGATTGGAGTTGATACTGCACCAGTTGCTGGGTCTTCACTGTTACCACCATGAATTAGTTGTGTATTAAATTGCATAAGATTATCTCCTTTAAAAATTCTCAAAATTTAGATCAAAAAAAGACGCAACTTCAAGATTTCTTGAAATTGCGTCTTATGCATTAACCTCGATACTATTAGCAGGCCAAATTAAATTTGGGTACGCCAAAACGTGGGTCGCATAAGACGCGATCCACAACAACATACAACAGCGTTAACAAATTGAATGTTATTCATGACGTTTTCCTCCTAACAAATGATGCTTAAAGATTAACTTATCTTTTGTAAGATGTCAACAAGATTTTTTAAAATAAAAAGAGAAGCGTGTCCACAAATGGCTCTGCACCTGGGCATACGCTTCCTCATTTTTATTTAATTTTCTTATCAAGGAATTGAAGGGCGGTATCGTAAATCGTTTGGCTCCAGAAATCACGTTCATGATTTGCACCGGTAACCCGATAAGCTTCGACACTTGCCCCAACTGATTGTAATTTTTCATACATTTTTTCCATCTGGTGATATGGAACAACCTTATCTGCATCACCATGGAACAGTTGGAATGGTGGATATTGTTTTCCTTCTTCAACATGGTAGAGCGGACTCATTTCGTGCATAATTTCTGGCCACTTCTTTTTATCCGTGCCGAATAAGCAGTATTCCAAAAGCTCACTTCCTGGAACGCCAGCAGTATATTTGAATGTATCTTCAACATCCATTGGTGCAAAACAAGAAACAACTGCCGAGACAGCATCAGATTGTTCTGCATAATCAGCGGTCTTATATTTTGGATCATCACCGGTTAATCCGACTAACATTGCGGCATTGGCACCTGATGAAGTTCCCCAAATAGCAACCCGCTTGGGGTCAATTGCATACTTTTTTGCGTTTGCCCGTAAAAAGCGAATGGCAGTTTTTACGTCTTGTAAGAATGCAGGGAAAGCATGCCCATC
This sequence comes from Candidatus Limosilactobacillus merdavium, assembly GCA_018883805.1. Lineage (GTDB taxonomy): Bacteria > Bacillota > Bacilli > Lactobacillales > Lactobacillaceae > Limosilactobacillus > Limosilactobacillus merdavium. The sequence continues at coordinate 20,525 of JAHLFK010000056.1, forward strand.
AAGGGAATTCCGATGTTGAACAGTTGCCACAACATAACCGTGGTTTACAAATTGGACCAATTCAGGAATTTTTTCACCCAACGTTGGCAACCGCCAAGAACTACCTTGCACAAAAACAATTAAGGGACGTGGTTCAGTAACATAATCTTGTGGATAACGTTGTGTCCATGGAGTTAATAACTCAAGTTTGAGTGCTTCGCCATCGGCAGCAGCATAAACCACATTCTCGATTAAGCGAACTTGTCCGCTAAGATTTGGGTTATTTTTGATCTCATGAATTGCCATTTTCTTCACCATCCATTGTAATAAAAGTCTTTTTAAGGATATTTAAGGCTGGATCAAATTCATACAAGATTGGTTTACCATTTGGCACTTCAACCTTATCGATTTGGTCGTCAGGGATCTGATCAAGGTACTTAATAAGTGCCCGTAAAGAACTCCCATGCGCAACAATCAACTGATTTTTACCATCTAATAGTCGCGGAGCAATCTGGTCTTCCCAATATGGCAGTAAGCGTTTTTGAGTCATTGCTAGGCTTTCACTATAAGGCATCTTAACACCGAGACGATCATATCGTCGTTCATGCTGACGTTCCTTTAGTTTTGGTGGAACTTCACTATAGCCCCGACGCCAGCGATGGAGCTGTTCAGCACCAACTTCTTCTTTGACCTTTGCTTTGTTCAACCCACTTAGAGCGCCATAATGACGTTCATTCAACCGCCATGTTTTATGAACTGGAATATAAAGTTGATCAATCCGTTCCAAAATAATATCCATTGTCTTGATTGCCCGTGACATGTAAGAAGTATGAGCATCGTCGAATTGGATGCCCATCTTTGCTAACTCGTCACCAACCATTTTACCTTGTTCAATTCCCTTTTCGGTCAGTGGAACATCGGTCCATCCTGTGAAAATATTATCTCGATTGGCCTGACTCTGACCATGACGAACTATTACTAACTTTGCCATTCTTAGCCACTCCTTTGCCTTTATCTATGATACAGCATTTGTGTACGATTGAACAGCTTAGAGCGCCAGCTAATAGTTGATTTTATACCCATCATATAACCGCAATTCTAGTAAATAAATGTCTTAATGATCACCATTAAAATTGGAATCACTACAATACTCAATACCGTGGTCTCGGTCACCATAATGGCTGCATAGTTTGAATCGGCATGATAAAGTTTAGAAACGACCGGTGCATTAGTCATCACTGGCATTGCCGCCTGCAAAATGAAAACTTGCTTCATCAAAGGTGACATACTGTGACTTGGAAGTACTAGCAATGCCATTAAAACAGGAGCAAAGAGGAAACGCCCCAATAGGATTCCCCAAGCATCACGAGTTAACCGAACCCGACTTAATCCAGCGTTAGAAATTGCAATCCCAATGAAGATCATCGACAGTGGAATCGTCAAACTACCAATATAGTTAAAGGTACTCATCAGAAACTTCGGCAAGTGAATATGGAGGATGACTAAAATCACCCCAATAATAAAACCAAGCAGTGGTGGTGAGAAAATTTTCCCAAGTGCTTGCTTAACATTGATCTTAGCGCTATGCATCCCATCACGTTGGATCAACCAAACTCCAAGGGTCCAAAAGAAAGTCGTATTCGCCATATAGTAGACTAATACGTATGGAATCGATGAGTTGCCGAATAGTGCTAAGTTAATTGGCAACCCAATAAAAACCGTATTAGAGTTAAAGAACATTGATGAAAATAGCCCAATATGGGAGCGTTTAATTCTAATTGCACGGGCAACCGCGAATGATAGCGCAAATAAGATAATCATCGAAATAACTGGGTACCGCAAATCTGGTAGCAAAGTTCTTAACTCATCAGTTGAAAAGTCATGCATGATATTCTTAATCATGTAGCATGGCAAAGCTACTTGAGTAACTATTTTAGAAATAATCCGTGGTGACTGTTCATTAAACCAGTGACGTTCATTCATTACAAAGCCCACAATGACCATTAGTAAGATCACTGCAACGCCTGATACAGCCGAAAGAAAAACCGTTAACATCTACTTTATCGCCCCTTAAAAAAGTTCACTTTCTAATGGTACTCTTCTCTAAAGTAGATGCAACGGTTCAAATTTGATTAATTATTTTTGATTCAAAATTACAGAAAATTCAATATCTTGATCAGCTGGAATATGGTAGCGTTCTTCAACGTCCGCACCCCAACTATCAATTCCACCGACACCACGGACTGCGCCGGCAATCACTAGGACGGTCCGCCGTGCTAATGGCAGTTCTTCAATATGAGTTGCTGATTCTAGCTCTTCAGCTGTATATGGTAAACAACTAAAGTTAAATGGCTTCTCACTCTGACCAATTTTAAGTGTAAATGGTTCAGTTGAGTGATCGGCATTATTTTCAGTTATTTCCCGGGTAATACTCAATTGTTTAGTTGCCATATGCATTCCATTTTCCTGTGGAACAAGATACTTAGTAACTGGCAAACCATCAACATGGTAGCGGCCTTCGTGAGCCCCTGCCATCCGATCAGGGTAGGTTTCCCCCGAAAGACCTTCGTAATCAAATCCGGTTGCTGTGGTTGGCATTATGAACCGTAGTCCGAATACTGATAGTTCAGGCAAATCAGGATGACCAAAGTAGTGCGCAGTGAGCTTAATTTGTCCATCTGCTGTAACAAGGTAGGTAACTGTTACCTTAGTTGCAGGAACTGTTAGAGTTTCATAAGTAAAGGTAATCTTTACTCGTTCAGCTGTCTCGTGGTTAGAGAATTTGTTGGTTTCTGGTGCAATTGGTAACTTTTCAAAATGATGATCATCAACGGTTAAGTCGGTTTGTTCACCTAAACATTTAGCAAAGGTATCAGCCGCGATCCATTGTGCTGACTTAATATTAAAGCCACTTCCACGATCGTTATCAGTAGTTGCTCGCCAATAGGTTGGTGTTGGTACTCGGTATAACCATTCCTTACCGTTCAACTTCAGTGATTCCAGGCCACCCTTTTCATAACTAAAAATGTAATGGAAGTCGTCACCACCAAGTCCCAGCGTTCCGTCACCGTAAATTACGTGTAATTTATTTGTGTAAGCCATAGTAATACCGTACCTCCTGCATAGCTGGTTTTGGTGTCCGATCTGCAAACATTAATCCATCCCCAGAGAATTCATAATCTGAGTGACGATCATCAAAGTCACCACCATAACGCATAACCATTTGACCGCTAACTGGATCCTTTACTTGAATTGCCTGATCAATAAAGTCCCAAATAAAGCCACCAAAGTATTGTGGATACTTATCAAGTAATTCGATGTATGATCCCATTCCACCATCAGAATTCCCCATGTCATGCATGTATTCACATTCCATGAACGGCTTGTCTGGGTTATTCTTCAGGTATTCTTCAACCTGCTTTGGTGGTAGGTACATCCAACTTTCGACGTCTGAAAGTTCATCACGATAGTCATGAGTTTGTCCTTCAGGCAAGTAATTTTCTTCTTTCAAGCTTGAAATTTGGTTACTGTAATTATGGGTATGACAAACGCCCTCATAATGGACTAGGCGACTATCATCATGTTCTTTATAGAACTGTTGCATTGCGACCATATTGTCCCCAGCAAACGATTCATTCCCTAATGACCAGAATAAGATAGCTGTGTGGTTCTTGAAGAATTCGTAATTGCTCCGTGCCCGATCAACTACAACTTCTTTCCATTGTGGAACTGATCCAGGAACATTGTATGATGGTTCAATCTTCCCCATCTTTTGCCAAGTTGCGTGTGATTCAAGGTTGTTTTCAGCCATCATGTAAATACCGTTTTGATCACATAGGTAATACCATGGAATTTGATCTGGGTAGTGACAAGTCCGGACAGCATTAATGTTGTTTTCCTTAAATGTCTGAATATCACTGGTCATATCTGCCATTGTTACTGAACGGCCACGGTGATCATCCCATTCATGACGGTTAACACCATTGATAATTAGTCGTTTTCCATTCAAAAGGACAACATGATCTGGACTAATCTCAATCCTGCGGAAACCAAATTGGTATGGAACCAATTCAATTAATTTTCCATTTTCATCTTTAATTTCAATAAGTAATTGGTAAAGATATGAGTCATGATTATCCCAAAGGTGAACATCCTTAAATTCTTCAGGTCCAACTTTGACGTCCGCAGCAATTGCTTTGGTTTCATCTAATAAAGTTGTTCCCTCATGATCTTTAACTAGTACATGGACATTACCTGCTTCTTCACCAGTAAATTTCAAGCTGAGTGCTAACTCACCATCACGGTAATTATCGGCTACCCGTGGCTTTAGAGTAAAGTCCTCTAAGTGGGTTACTGGTTGGGCAAGTAGTTCTACACTCCTAAAGATTCCGGAGAACCGGAACATGTCCTGATCTTCAATCCATGAAGCAGTGCTGTGCTTAAATACTTCCACTGCCATTACGTTATCTTCGTCTTGAATATATGGTGTTAGATCAAATTCTGAAGGAGTAAAACTATCCTCAGCGTAGCCAATAAAGTGACCATTAAGCCACAGGTACATGGAGCGTTCGACCCCTTCAAACCGTACCCGAATTTGCTTACCGCGAAGGCTATCATCCAGGTCAAAGCGTTTCAGATAAAGGCCGACAGTATTATCCTTACCCTCGCTGAATGAGCCTTCTTCAGGATCATCTTGACTTAATGCATAAGCTGGACGACGATAGATTTTCCCTTCCCAAGGAATTAACGTATTGATGTAATTATTCTGTGCGTAATCACTTAATTCAATTTCACTTGGAACATCAATTTGCCCAAAATCACTAGCATCAAAATCTGCTTTATAAAAGTCCTTAATCCTTTCTTGAGGCGTTTGTGCAAATTTGAATTGCCACTGACCATCAAGACTTTGTTTAAAACTGCTCTTATGGCTTTGCCACTCTGCATAATCACGATAGAAATGGTGGTCACTGTGTGCTGGCAACTGGTTAACCCGGAAAGTCTCCGGATCATCCAACCATTTAATATCTGCTTCCATCGACAAAATTCCTCCTCAAAAAATCATTACATTTTAAGTATAGCGCTTTCATTGCCTTAAAGATAGGAATTCATAAACATTAGAAGCCGAAGATGACTATTTTCCATCAGAGAAAATAGCGTAATGCCGCGATTCACAGGTATTAATTAACTGGAATAAATTTTTAGTTAAGCTTTATCAGTAGTCTCATCACGGGAAAATTTTAAAACAAAAAAAGCACCTAACCAATCAGTTAGGTACTTTTAGTAGTGCGGCTGAGAGGACTTGAACCTCCACGGTCATATAACGACCATAAGATCCTTAATCTTACGCGTCTGCCAGTTCCGCCACAGCCGCATCAACAAATAATAGTATAGCAAGTGACCCACTATTTTGCAACTACTTTTTTAAATTTATTTGAATAAAATGATGACCGCATCGTCGGCAGACATAACGAGCGGTATTAAAACGGCGTTGGCGGGCGATTTTGATCCCACATCCGGTACACATATAGTACCAGTAATGTTTCTTTGATCGTTTGGCTTTACTAGTCGGCGGTGCATACCGCGAACCGCCAACAGCTGCCAATAAACGATGAAAAGCAGGACTTCGATGGTGATAGTCTTGCCCCGTTAAGTGTAAGTGATAATGACATAACTCGTGAAGGACTACTTTCCTTAGATTATTAATGTCAAACTCACTATACATTAAGGGGTTGATATCAATATGGTGATCCGTTAAATGATATCGACCACCCGTTGTTCGTAAACGCGAATTAAAGAAAATTTGATGTTTAAATGGTCGCTGAAAATATTCCAGCGACCATTTTTCTGTTAGTCCTTGAAGTTGTTGATTATTCATTACTACCGTCTTGTGGAGCAATCATCGTCAATTGGATCCGTTGTCGTTTAAGATCAACATCATCAATCCAAACGTCAACAATATCACCAACAGAGACTGCTGCACGAGGATCCTTGATAAATTGCTTGCTCATCTTTGAAACGTGAACAAGTCCATCGTGCTTAACACCAATATCAACGAACGCACCAAAATCGACAACATTCCTAACTGTCCCTTGAAGCTTCATCCCCGGCTTCAAGTCATCAATCTTCATTACGTCCTTCCGTAACAAAGGAGCTGGCATAGAATCACGGAGATCCCGTCCTGGTTTTTGCAGTGAAGCAACAATATCCTTAACCGTTTCTTCCCCTGCATTGTCAGTAGTGAAGTTATCAATATTAATTTTCTTTAATTGCTTTTCGGCAGCTGCTGAACCTAAATTATCAACATTAATCTCTGCCGTTTCCATAATCTTCTTAGCAATCGGATAACTTTCTGGGTGAACATCCGTATTATCAAGTGGGTTATCACCATTAACGATTCGTAAGAACCCAACAGATTGTTGATAAGCCTTAGGTCCTAAACGAGGAACATCTTTCAGTTGCTTCCGGTTAGTGTACTTACCATGTTCATCACGGTACTTAACAATATTTTTTGCAGTAGTCTTATTTAAACCAGAAATTTGGCTCAAAAGTTGGTAGCTAGCAGTGTTTAAATTAACCCCAACTCGGTTAACTGCTCGTTCAACAACTGCATCCAGTTCTCCAGAGAGTTCCTTCTTCGGCAGATCATGTTGGTATTGACCAACTCCAATTGCCTGTGGCTCAATCTTAACTAATTCTGCCAATGGATCTTGGAGGCGACGTCCAATACTAATCGCACTCCGTTGTTCAACATGCAAATCAGGGAACTCATCCCGTGCTTCCTTACTTGCTGAATAAACTGATGCCCCTGCTTCGTTAACGATCACGTAATAAACTGGGCGATCAATCTTCTTTAATGCATTAACCACGAATTGTTCTGATTCACGACTGGCAGTACCATTCCCAATCGCAATCATTTCGACGTGGTACTTTTCAATTAAATCAATCAATTGTCCTTCTGCCTTAGCCCGATCTTCTTCTGGTGCTGGCTTGTGCGGATAGATAACAGCTTTAGTTAAGAACTTACCGTTTTCATCTAAAACCGCTAACTTACACCCTGTCCGGTATGCTGGGTCAAAGCCAAGGACTACCTTACCCTTAATCGGTGCTTGCATTAATAAATGATAAAGGTTCTCACCGAAGACTTTGATTGCTTGTTGATCGGCGGTTTCCGTTAATTGACGACGGATTTCCCGTTCAATCGCTGGTCCTAAGAAGCGTTTATAAGAATCAGTATAGGCATCCTCGACCATTTTAACTGCGTCGTTTTCTTTACTAGTCCGAATCAAACGGAAGTGGAGATAATTAAGAACAGCATTATCGTCTGCTGTTACCTTAACGTTTAAGACACCTTCTTTTTCACCACGGTTAATCGCAAGAACTTGGTATGAACTCAATTCTTTTACTGAACTGGTAAAGTCATAATATTGTTCGTAAGTCTTTAGTTCATCCTTCTCCTTACCATTACGCTTAACAGCAGTAACTAGTTGGCCATGCTGACTCATGAAATTACGAAGCCAACTGCGAACCGTTGACATTTCACTAATCGCTTCAGCTAAGATTTCATGAGCTCCAGTTAAAGCATCGTCAACAGTTGCTACATCATCGTTCAAATACTTCTGTGCCTCAACCTTTGGATCAGTATCGGTATAAGTTAACAACCAGTTTGCTAATGGTGCCAAACCATGATCGCGGGCTACTTGAGCCTTTGTTTGCCGCTTCTGCTTATAAGGTAAGTAAAGATCTTCAACAGTTTGTAAATCAGTTGCCGCTAAGATTTGCTTTTCCAAAGCAGGAGTAAGTTTTCCTTCCTCCTTAATCTTATTGATTACCGTCTGTTGTCGATCGAGCAATGTTGTTACCCGCTTATATTGATCATGAATTTCTTGAAGCTGAACTTCATCCAAAGTCCCCGTAGCTTCTTTTCGGTACCGGGCAATAAATGGGATTGTGTCCCCCTCGTCCATTAACTTCAAAGCCGCCTTAATTTGGGACTCCCGTAAATTAGGTAACTGCTTGCCAACAAGTTTAATTGATTTTTCGTCCATACAATCCTCCGTCAGTATTACCGCCACCAAGTATCAGCGGGGTTAATTGGCTGATGACGCTTGTGTTGTGTCCGTTTATACCAGCCCTCAATAGTTGCTGCTGCCTTTGATGAAACTTCTTTACCTTCAAGGTAGTCGTCAATTTCTTGATAAGTAACGCCCAGTGCTTTTTCATCAGGTAACATTGGCTTATCGTCTTCAAGATCAGCAGTTGGTACCTTTTCATACAAGTGTGCCGGAGCTGACAAGTACTTCAATAGTGCCTTACCTTGACGCTTGTCCAAACCAGAAAGTGGTGTGATATCAGCACCACCGTCACCGAACTTAGTATAAAATCCGGTAACAGCTTCAGCAGCATGATCAGTTCCGATCACTGCACCACCATGTTCGCCAGCGATCGCATATTGGACAATCATCCGTTCACGAGCCTTAATGTTTCCCTTATTAAAGTCGCTGATTGTTGCCCCAGCATCTGTAAGAGAATCGAACATTGCATCAGTTGCTGGTTTGATATTTACCCGAACCATCTTGTCAGGGTGGATAAATTCATCAATTGCCATCATGGCATCAGATTCATCTGCCTGTTCTCCATATGGTAAGCGGACAGCAATAAATTGATAATCATTATCGCCAGTTTCTTTCCGCAGCTTTTCAACAGCTAACTGGGCTAACCGACCAGCTAAAGAAGAATCCTGACCACCTGAAATTCCGAGGACAAGTGTTTTCATCCCCGTCTTCTTCAAAAAGGCAGTTAAGAATTCTACCCGTCGTTCTACTTCTGCTTCAGGATCAATTTCTGGCTGAACTTGAAGTGTCTTAATGATTGTTTCTTGTAAACTAGCCATTTTAATCTCCTAATTGTTTAATGTTTTAACATATTCATGAATACGGTGAATCATATCAAGCTTATTGTCATAACACTTTTTAGATAAATCAACCGGATAAACTTCTGGGTTAAGATCCCGCTTATATTCATCCCAAAGAGCATCAAGATTTTGCTTCCGCCGCTTCCGACTTTCTTCCAAGCTTGGTTCATCATATACATACTTACCGTCTTTCCAAATGTCCTTCAACATTGGACGAGCCTTGAAATCATCAACGTCCTTTTGTTGAAGTGGGAAGTCAGGGTTGAACATATTTAAGGAATCTTGTTCACGAGGATCCTCATCATCAAGGGTAATGTAGTCTCCCTCACTCTTATTATCGGCGCAATCATTAATCCGCCAAACCTGCTTCTTACCAGGTGTTGACATCTTACTGATATTATTAGAAAGCTTGATAGTATCAACCATCTCACCATTATCGTCCTCAACGGCCACTAACTTATAAACTGCTCCAAGAGTTGGTTGATCGTAAGCAGTGATCAGCTTTGTACCGATTCCCCAAACATCAATCTTAGCGCCTTGCATTTGTAAGTTTTGAATAGTCTTTTCATCTAACCCATTTGAGGCATAGATCTTGGCATCCTTAAATCCAGCATCATCCAAAAGTTGCCGAACACGCTTTGAAAGGTAGGCCATATCACCACTATCAATCCGGACACCTAAGAAGTTAATCTTGTCGCCAAATTCCTTAGCAACTTTAATTGCTGCAGGAACACCACTCTTCAAAGTATTGAATGTATCAACCAAGAAAACACAATCATGGTGGGTTTCAGCATAGGCCTTAAAAGCATCATAGTCATTCCGGTATGCTTGAACTAACGCATGCGCATGTGTCCCTGAAATTGGAATACCGAACAACTTTCCTGCACGGACATTACTTGTTGCATCAAAGCCACCAAGGTAAGCAGCACGGGTTCCCCATAAAGCAGCATCGAATTCTTGTGCACGCCGAGAACCAAACTCCATTACTGGTTGGTCACCAACAATTGACTTAATTCGAGAAGCCTTAGTGGCAATCATAATTTGATAATTAATGATGTTCAGTAACGCTGTTTCAATCAATTGTCCTTCTAACATTGGTGCATCAACTTGGATAATTGGTTCATGGTTAAATACCAGATCACCTTCTTCAAAGCTACGAATTGATCCGGTAAACTTAAAGTCCTTTAAATAATCTAAGAAGCCATCATCAAATTGACCCGTTGTACGCAGATAATCAATGTCACTCTCAGTAAAATGGAGATTTTTAACATAACGAATAATGTGATCCAGACCGGCAAAGACTGCATAACCATTTTGGAAAGGCATTTTACGGAAAAATGCTTCAAAGACTGCGCGACGGTTTGCTTGTCCTTGCATCCAATAGGTTTGCATCATACTAAGTTCGTAGGCATCAGTATGCAAAGCTGTACTATCATCTGGATAATTGAATTTCATGGTTAATATCCTTTCAATCTAATTTAATAATCAACATTGTAGCACTTTTTCTCTTTTATTTTTCCAAAACAAATTCAAACCGTGAACCAACATATTGAGTATGGACATATTCAAATGGCGTTCCGTCTTGAAGGTAAGATAACTGGGTCATTCTTAATAATGGATCACCACGTTTAACATTTAAGTAGTTGGCGATTTTTTCCGTAGCTTTGGTTGCTGAAATATGCTGAACCGCGTGTCCTGGGTAAAGGTGCGCCTTCCGTTCCAATGTTTCCCAGAAAGAAGTTGTTACTTCTTCTTTACTTAATTCTTTTACTAAGTTTGCCGGAATCGTTGCCACTTCAAAACAAATTGGGACATCATTTCCTGAACGAATCCGTTCCATTCGAACAACCTGATCGCCATCTTTTAAATCCAACTTTTCGATTTCCACCTGTGAAGGGATCGTCAAATGATAGGAAATAGTTGTACTTGATGGAACCTTGCCAATCGATTTCATCAAATCAGTAAAACTAGTTACCCCTGACATTCTTTCCTGAACCTTACGATTAGCAACGAAGGTCCCTGAACCCACTCGTCGTTCAAGAATCCCTTCATCGACAAGTTCTTGAATTGCTTGTCGAAGAGTCATCCGACTAACACTAAATTGGTTTGCTAATTCCCGTTCGGCAGGAATTCGTTCTCCAACCTTCCATTTACCGTCTTCAATATTTTCACGCAATTGGTTATGAATTTTAATATATATTGGTGAACTCATTTTTTCTTGTCCCCCTTACACCATTTGGAGCAATATTAAGTTATCTACAATTGTAACATCATTAAGCAAGGTTAGACCAATTTGATGATTTAACAAAAGGGTTATAAATTGACTAAGACAATTTTTAACCCTCTATCTATTAATTACTTGTTTTCATTTCTAATTTTCAATGCCCGTTCAAGAGACCGGTCAACAATGATTGACTGAGAATCCGCAACTGGGTATTTTGTTTCTGGATCCATTTCTTCCGCATATGAAAGTTCTGTACAACCAAGAATCACAATATCACAATGTTCTTCTTCAATCATCTTCCGAACTAATTCATGGTACTTCTTGCCATCAGAATGACCGCTTTCTTTAATATCATGGTAAATGAGGTCTTCAGTCATTTCCTGAATTTCTGGAGTAGCCTTTACTTCTTCATAGCCAGCATTCTTAATGTAAGCGTCATAAATTCCAGATTGCATTGTCCCATCGGTTCCTAAGAGACCTACCCGCTTAGCATCTGGCTTAATCCGCTTAATTTCATCAACTGTTTCTTGAAGCATGTTCAAAATTGGAATCTTCGTTGCTGCTTGTAGTTCATTGAATGAATAGTGGGCAGTATTGCAGATCAGCACAAAGAATTCTGGATTAAGAAGACTTTGCTGCTTAATATCTTCAATTAAAGCAGTTGTTGGGTTTGGCTTACTGTGATCCAAAATCCAACTTGTCCGATCAGGAACAGTCGCATGGTTAACCACAAGGTAATCAAGATAATCTTGATCCCGTTTTGTAGGAGTCCGCTTATCTAGGATCCGCATATAACTTTCTGTGGCGAGCGTTCCCATCCCACCTAAAACTGTGAAAAACTTTTTCATGATTTCTAACCTCACAAATCTATTCTGTCTTTAAGCTAGTAAAGCAACAAAAATTGGTCCTAGTAAAGTAATACCAATATTCCCCATGATATAAGCCGGAGTTAGAGCGGCCGCAAAGTAAGCTCCCCCTTCAGAACCAGCTTGATCTGCAATTTCAGTCATTACCGCTGCACAAGTACCAGAACCTGTTAGTCCACCAATTAACGCTAATGGTTCAATATGCAATACATATCGTCCAAATAAAAGCGTTAATAAGTGTGGCGCAATTGCAACTACTGCACCAATAAATAACACACCAATTCCCAGTGACTTTACGGCACTTGTAAATGCTTGGGCAGACTGTAGACCAACCGTTCCAACAAAGAGTGTTAGTCCCAAATTCTGGAAGAAAGCAGTAACTGTTGGTGGGATTGAGTCGTGATCACGGTGCTTTGAAATCCAAGTACTCAAGGCTAATCCCATTATTAGTGCTGCAACACCATTCCCCAATTGAAGAGGAATCCCATTAAGTTTCAAACCTAATATTCCGAGCAATGATGCTCCAGCAATTCCTAGGGAAAATAGTGAATAATTAATTGCCAATGAACTAGTATGCCACCGTCCCATCCGCTTTAAGATTGCGGAAGTCCGCGAAGTATTACCAGTTAGGGAAATAACATTCCCAGGTCGCAACTGGTTAAATAATTGTTCATTCCCAGTATCTGGATCCTGAATGTTAATAAAAACACCATGTTGCCGTAAATGGGCCAATTGTGTCGGCTTAAAGTTCTTTCCCAACACAAACTTTCTTTCTGCAGGAGCTTTTGTTGGTGTCAGAACCTCAGTTATTCCCTTAATTCCATGCATCCGATCAAAGTGAACAGCATAGCCAATAATGGTTAACAGATCTCCTGGTTGAAGCTTGTATTCAAGGTGATCTGTCATCTCATCCCCGTGAAAAGCGACTAACGCAATTAACCGATAATGGGACCAATGATTAAAGCCACCAATTGTCTTGCCGACTAATGGTGAATCTGGTTCTAACCGGTATGTTCTACGCCATGTAGGGTTAGGATTTTTGGCATGGAAGTGGTACTTTCTTGCCATTAATGGTCCCCGTTCTTTAATCTTAATCCCCAAGATCTTAGGAGCAATATCACGAAGAAAGATAATTACCCCTAATGTACCAAAAACATATGTTAATGCGTACGCAACCGGCAATTGTGCTTCATAGGTTGAACGCACAGCATTGCTTACGGGTAATGAGCTAATCGTCCGAAGCGAACTAGCAACGGTCGAGGATTGCGTTAAGGAACCAGCAATTATTCCAGAAGCAATTCCCGGTCCAATATGGAAAGCAACAAATAATCCCCAAGCAACAAGAAAAGCAGACAATAGCCAGAAAATGCTGACAATAAGGATTCGCGAACCAAAGATTTTAAGACTAATCATCATCTGAGGTCCAATTCGGTATCCTACTGAAAACATGAAGGCACCAAAGAAAATTGTCCCCAACATTTCATCTCGTGGGAACGCTCCAATTTGACCAACAATTAGGGTCACAACAAGTGTTGCCACCGTGGCACCGATACTAAATCGACCACCAAACTTATAGTCACCAATTGCAAAACCCAAAGCCATACAAATGAATAATGTAAAGACCTGGTTATGAACCATAAAGTGAATAACTGTATCAATCATAGATATATCTCTTTCTGCGTTACTTTGATAATCCCTTATTTTGTTTATTACAGTCATTCATTTTAACATTATCCATTGCCTAAGGCTATCAACTAACCCATCTTATTATTAAGTTGAATGTGATAATTAACCACAACTATCAATAAGGTTAAAATTGCAAGGCAAGCAACAATAATATAATCAATTTGTCCACCTAATATTGTCCGTTGAGCTAATGATCCAGCTGGTTGATTTTGGAAATAAGCTACCAAAGACGCTAATAATCCTGTCCCCATCGAACCAGCAAATTGTTGAACCATATTAAAAACAGAATTGACGTCTGAGCTATTTGCTTGAGCAACCAACATCGAAGCATTTGAGATTGTGTTTGGAAATGCTAGGTTAAATCCTGCTCTTAGGATTAAGAAGAAAAGGGTAGCTGTTAGTACGGTCAATTTTTGTTGAAAAAGCACAAAACACAATGCTCCAGCAACAAGCAAAATGCTCCCAGTAACAACTGGCTTTGCATATCCTTGTTGGTCAGCCCATCGACCGCCAAGTGGTGCTAATAATGCCCCAACGATCGATCCGGGTAATAATACTAGACCAGCAATCATTGCAGAAGAATGTAGAACATATTGCATATAAACCGGGATGACAAGTGAGATTCCAATATTAATGAATTGCAAGTTAAAGTAGGTTATTGTAGAAAGTCGCAACGGCACTACCTTAAAAATTGAAAGATTCAATAACTGCGATTGACCATGGTTATTAGAATAAAGAAAAAGAGCAAAGAAAATTAATCCGCAACCAATAAAAAGCCAGAATCGTAAAGACAAACCGCCCTTACCAATCAGTGACATTGCATAGATAATTGCAATTAATGCCACTGCTAAAAGGCCTAAACTTAAATAACTAAATTGTTTATCATTTCCCAGCGGTTGGTTACGGATTGTCATTTGGCCAACAATCAAGCTAATAATCGCTAAAGGTAGAATCAACCAGAAAATCATTCGCCATGATAGCATTTCGGATACAATTCCACCATATGTTGGGCCAAGCGCTGGCGCAAACGAAATCACCATCCCCGCAAATCCGGTCATGATCCCTTTCTTTGTCACTGGAATTTCAGTAAAAATCAAATGGAATAAGATTGGCGTTGATAATCCTGTTGCCATTGCTTGAATTAAACGAGCAATTAATAACATGGGGAAGTTAATCGCACAGGCTCCAATAACATCGCCGATAGCAAACATACCGACGGCGACTAAAGCTAATTTTCTTGCTGGAAATTGCCGAAGGAGGTATGCCGTAGTTCCCATTACAATCGTTACCATCAGTAAATAGCCCGTCGTAATCCATTGAATAACATCAAGAGAAACGCCAAAGACTTTAACTAGTTCAGGATAAGTAACATTCATTGCTGTTTCGTTGAGGATCCCCACAAAAGTCAGCAATGCCATTGAAAAGATTGCCGCATAAATATGGTTCGTCTGATGTTCTTCTACCACAACTTTCACCTCATTTTTTAAAATAAAAAGGCCATGGCGATATACTCCGCCACAGCAGCTAACATTATTCTAACAGTTGATTATTCTTTTTCCAATGCTTGTAGCCAATCTTTTGTACCTTGATCAAGCTGTGGATCAATTTGTAACGGGAATGGCTTAAACAGGATTTCAATCTGTTGCCAATTAATCTGATCACTTTGATAAATAGTCTTTAAAAGCCGTTGTTCGGTTATTTTTTGAATCTGCTTATTCACTGGCCGATTTAAAAAGGTCATTGCAGTAGCTTTAATTGCTAGTTCTCGTGCAATCAGTCCAACTAGCTCTTCAGTCTCTAGGTTTCCTGAAACAATCACCCTTCTTTCTAAGGGAACTGCAGGAACTTCCCGTTTGATAAATTGTTGCAGGATATCCCAACCAGTAATGATTTGCTGATAGAATTGCCAAGGAACACGACTATTTAACTTTCTAAGGAGTTGGGGAACCACTTGAGCTAAATCTAGTTTCCCCTTTTGCTGGGTATTTAATATTTCAATTAAAAAACGCTGGTTGCTTTCTTGAATATTCGAAGCTAGTTTCTTTTTGCTTGTTAAATTAAAGCGAACTACTAAATAGTCAACAAATTTTTCTTCATCAATTACAGCTTGGTTTGAATGACGCTTAACCTTAAATTGATTTAATTGTTTAAGGTGACTTGATTTTGCAAACTGCCCCTGCTTAGGCATATTGATTTCTCCTTTTTATTGTAATTAAACAAAAAAGCCACCAACCAAACAGCTGGTGACTTAACAGTTGGGCTAGCTGGATTCGAACCAGCGCATGACGGTACCAAAAACCGTTGCCTTACCGCTTGGCTATAGCCCAATAATAAAAGTGGAGGAGGGTGGATTCGAACCGCCGAACCCGAAGGAACGGTTTTA
>JAHLFK010000057.1 GCA_018883805.1 Candidatus Limosilactobacillus merdavium
GTCTACTTTAGTCAGCAACAAGAGTTGACTAACAATTTAATTATATCAGAAGCTCATTATCAATGTCAAGAACAAATTTGAAGAATTTTCAAATTGATTGATGAAGCATCGCTCATAAGCAACTTTTATAAGATATCATGTTGTGATTAGTATGTCAAGAATATTTTCTTAATCATATTAATCTGAGATGAATTGCTCATCCCCTTGACAACGTTAACTACTATACAGGCAACGCTTAGATAAGTCAACGCTTATTTAAGAAAAAATCATATATTTTTACAAACACGAATGATAAATTAATCCTTGCTCAAATTGTTTTTAATTAATAGCTATTATCTCCTATTAGCATTAATTATGTTTAGAAAGTTCGCATCCTAAAATGATTAACTAAATCATCAATGAGTGGAAGAAAATAAGTGCTAAATAATCTACCATCTACCAATCTCACACATAATGATGCTCCACCCCATTCTTTCTTCTAATACCATTAGCTTTTGCTACTACTAATTATAAAGTGAGAACAAACTCGTCCTTTTAGTATTTTGATTATAGTGCAGTAGCCGTCCTATCTCTCACTTTATCAAGCAAAACAGTATCTGGAGATTCGATAGCAATATTTACCATTGCTAACTGCATCCTTATCACTGTTACTCTCATTGAAACCAATTTTGATTAATATACTTTCTTACCAATTTTGTACCGATGTCGATCACAAATAAAAGCAAGACAAGGTCAATTCCTTATCTCGCTTTTATTGTCGTTATTTAATTGTAGCTGTCTCTAGTGATTGTCCTTCTTTAACATGTAAGAGAGCATTAACGGTATCAAGAGAAGTCATCAATGGAACATTTTGGGCAATTGCATTTTGCCGAATTCGGAAGCCGAGTGAATCTTGTTCATAATCATGACGCATTGTATTAATGACGAGATCAACTTGGCCTTCTCTTAGTAACTGACTTAATTCTTCAATATCATTTACTTCTTTATTAACGTGAATTCCATTATTTTTAAATACTGTTGCAGTTTGTGGAGTAGTCAGAATTTGATCACCAATATCGGCAAAGCGCTTAGCAAATGGGAGAACATCTTCCTCATCGCCATCCTCGATTGTAAAAAGCACCTTCCCATAATTTGGTAATTGAATGTGGGCACCAGTGAATGCTTTATAAAGAGCTTTAGCATAAGTAGTATCTGATCCCATTACTTCTCCCGTTGATTTCATTTCGGGACTAAGGTATGAATCAACACCTGCTAGTTTATTAAAACTAAACACAGGCGCCTTTACATGAATGGTTTGCGGCTCTGCATAAAGGCCATTTTTGAAACCTTGTGTATTTAACGATTGACCAAGGATAACTTTGGTAGCGACTTGGGCCATTTCAATTCCAGTGATTTTACTGAGAAATGGAACAGTTCGGCTTGCCCGAGGATTAACTTCAAGAATATAAACTTCACGATTATGGATAATAAATTGAATATTCATAATTCCAATACATTTCAGTGCCACCGCTAGTTTCTCTGTCGCAGTCACAATTTGTTGTTTTATCTGATCGTCAAAATGTTGTGGTGGGTAAACAGCCATTGAATCACCGGAATGAACTCCTGCATGTTCGATATGTTCCATAATTCCTGGAATAAGAACATTTGTACCATCACAAATGGCATCAACTTCACATTCGCGACCTTCAAGATAAGCATCAATCAAAATTGGGTGATCAGCTGTAACTGACGCATTTTGTTGAAGGTACTGTAACAATTCGTCTTGATTATAAACAATTTCCATCGCTTTTCCGCCGAGAACATAACTTGGTCGAACAAGAACTGGATAACCGATTTTTTCTGCCGCCTTGATTACAGCTGAATGAGTAGTAGCAGTTAAGCCAACCGGTTGTTTAAGATCAAGCTCCTTAATAACACGGTCAAACAGTTCACGATCTTCAGCTGCATCGAGATCTTCGACAGTAGTGCCAAGAATCTTAACTCCATTTTTAGCAAGACCCGCAGCTAAGTTAATCGCGGTTTGTCCACCAAACTGAACGATGACGCCTTCCGGTTGCTCAAGATCAATCACGTTTAATACATCTTCTAATGTGAGTGGCTCAAAGTAAAGTTTATCCGAAACTGAAAAATCAGTCGAAACAGTCTCAGGGTTGGAATTAATAACAATTGCCTCGTAACCGGCACGTTGAATGGCCTTAACGCTATGAACAGTCGCATAGTCAAATTCAACTCCCTGTCCAATTCGAATTGGTCCTGATCCAAGGACGAGAATCGACGGCTTCTTTGTACGTTGACTTTCATTTTCATGATCGTACGAACTATAGAAATAAGGTGTAGTAGAAGCAAATTCAGCCGCACAAGTATCAATCATTTTATAAACTGGAAAGATCTTATTTTGTTTTCTGAATGCGCGAACTTTTTGAGGAGCTGTCTTCCACAGACGAGCAATTGTCGGATCACTAAAGCCGAATTTTTTAGCAGTTGTTAACATTTCAATGTTAAAAGGTGTATTGCTAATTTCTCCTTCAAGTTCAATAAGGTGTTTTACAACGTCGAGAAAGTATAGGGAAATTTGGGTTAAATTATGAACTTGCTGAAGTGAATATCCGCGACGAAAAGCTTCTGCTATATAAAACAGACGATCGTCTTCGGGAAAACGTAGCTTGTTTTCAAGATCATTTGCAGAAGATTGGTGCGCTGTTGGAGAAAAGAGATCTTTTTCATCAATTTCGAGTGAACGAACAGCTTTATGTAAAGCCTCTTCTGCAGTCCGACCGATTGCCATTACTTCTCCGGTAGCTTTCATTTGGCTACCAAGATGACGATCAGCTTGAGCAAATTTATCAAATGGCCAGCGTGGAATTTTGCAAACAACATAATCTAAAGCTGGTTCAAATTCTGCAAATGTGGTCTTCGTTACGGGATTCTTGATTTCATCAAGAGTAAGACCCACAGCGATTTTAGCTGCCATTTTAGCAATTGGATATCCGGTTGCCTTTGATGCTAGTGCAGATGAACGTGATACCCGGGGATTAACTTCGATAACATTATAGTGGTAACTATTAGGATCGAGAGCTAGTTGGACGTTACAACCACCTTCAATTTTAAGGGCGCGAATGAGCTTAAGGGCGCAGTCACGCAACATTTGGTATTCACGGTCAGTTAATGTCTGATTAGGAGCAAATACAATTGAATCTCCGGTGTGAATGCCAACTGGATCAAAATTTTCCATACAGCAAACGACCATTACGTTATCAGCAGCATCCCTCATTACTTCAAATTCAATTTCCTTATAACCGGCAATTGATTTTTCAATTAGGCATTGAGTAACTGGTGATAATTCCAGTCCATTTTTAGCGATGGCAGTTAATTCAGTATCATTATGACAAATACCACCACCTGTTCCACCCATCGTAAAGGCAGGCCGAACAATTACGGGATAATCAATTTGATGGGCAAAATCAAGTGCCTCTTCAACTGTGTTAACGGTTTGCGATGCTGGCACAGGCTCGTTGAGTTTATTCATTAGTTCTTTAAACTTCTCCCGATCTTCCGCCTCATCGATTGATGCAAGTTTTGTCCCAAGTAATTCAATCCCGAGTTCATCTAAAATTCCCGTTTTAGATAAGGAAACTGCTAAATTCAGTCCAACTTGACCACCCAGTGTCGGCAAAATTGCATCGGGGTATTCTTGACGAATGATTCGAGAAAGAGAATCAACAGTTAATGGTTCGATGTATACGTGATCGGCCACTTCATTGTCCGTCATGATTGTTGCTGGATTAGAGTTGACAAGAACCGTCTCATAGCCTTCTTCACGAAGGGCAAGACAAGCTTGAGTACCAGAATAGTCAAATTCAGCTGCTTGACCGATGATAATCGGACCTGACCCGATAACAAGGATCTTATGAATATCCGTTCTTTTAGGCATAAGTGAGGGCCTCCTTATTTTTGTCAATCATTGTCATAAACTTATCAAATAGTTGTTCAGCATCATGCGGGCCAGGTGCAGCATCTGGGTGGAACTGAACGGAGAAAGCCGGGTACTTAGAATGTTGAAGGCCTTCGATTGTTCCATCATTGACTTCAATATGGGTAACCTGTAAGTCAGTGTTCTTAATTGAGTCTGGATCCACAGCAAAACCGTGATTTTGTGATGTGAAGGCAATATTACCTGTTTTAAGATTACGGACAGGGTGATTGAAGCCACGATGACCGAATTTCATTTTATAAGTTTTAGCACCATTAGCTAGGGCAAAAATTTGATGTCCCATGCAAATGCCAAAGATCGGGACATGCTTTTCTAATTCAGCAACTGTCTCAGCCGCTGATGTCATGTCTAGTGGATCACCAGGACCGTTAGAAAGAAGAACACCATCAGGATTTAGGTTTAGCACTTCGCTAACCGAAGCATGGTAAGGAAGGACAATAATATTACAGTTCCGCTTATTTAATTCACGGAGAATGCTGTTTTTCATTCCAAAATCAATCACTACGATATTCCGTTTCACTCCAGGATTGGCATACGCTGTAGAGGTAGATACCTTACTAATAATGTTATGTGTTGGATTAGTATGTTGGAGCTGGTGAACAGTTTCATTAAGATTATCAACGTTATCGGTCATCATTCCACGTAAAGTTCCATGTTCTCGTAGCTTACGAACTAGTTCACGTGTATCAATCCCTTGAAGGCCAGGGATTTGATACTTAGTTAAAAAGTCAGGAAGTGATTCGGTCATTCGCCAGTTTTCAGGGACACGAGCAAGGCGGTGGCAAATAACGCCCTTAATTTGGGGATGTAAGGTTTCGTTATCTTCGCTATTAATGCCATAATTGCCAATTAGCGGATTTGTAAAAACAAGAATCTGATTGGCAAATGATTGATCGGTAATTGCTTCTTGGTAGCCAACCATTCCGGTCGTAAAAACAACCTCACCTAAAGTGATTTGGGATGCTCCAAAGCCTTCACCGTTATAAACAGTACCGTCTTCAAGAATTAAATATCGTTTCATAAGGTTCACCCTTTCTTACAAAACCCTTCGACTGATTACATAAACTAGTTGTGCATTGTAAAAGTTTAATAAAAAACGCTTAATCCATTGATAATGGTCTTAAGCGTATACAAAAAATTGAATATATATGTAATTCAATATCAGTAATACAACACAGACCTTGTCAGCCTCACCGGACCAAATTAAAGGATTGCGGTTGATAATAAATTACTTTATGTTTATGTGATTGTCAAGCCTATATTAGATTTTTATACAAAAATATGCTTATTTTAATCAAAATGATGCATAAAGACTTTTGATTACCAATATTCACATTATTTAAAATAAACAATCTAGTGAACAAAAAAGAGTTATGAACTTCAGGTTAAACCTAAGCACCATAGAATAAGAAAGGTCGAGTTAATTCCCGACCTTTCTTATTCTTTCGTAATCAATCGAACACGTCCAACAGCTGGAACAGCCGTTAATTTCTGAACAACTTGATCTGCCTGTTCTGCAGTAAGGTCACTAACATCCACTATCGTATAAGCAAAATCATCGCGAGAACGGTTAACAAGATTTTCGATATTCAATCCAACTTGTGCAATTGCTAACGGAGAAACATTCCAGCATGTTCAGCAACGAGTTCAGGACTTTATTAATGAAATCACTCAAAAACATCCTAATGATCGAATCGTGGTTGTTACCCACGGCTTCACTGTCCGCTCATTTGCCGCTAACACCGTTAACATTAATGGCCTTGAAATTCTAGAACCAGATAACTGCAGTGTTACCAAGATTGTTGTTGACGCTCAAACACATGAACAACACCTTATCTACTATAATCGGATCGTTGATAACCAATTCTAGATTAATGCAAAAAAAATAAAGGCTTCGATTCCCAAATAGAGAATCGAAACCTTTTGTTTATACCAGCTTTTTACCAGCTTAACTGATTTAAATTTGGTGTATTTTTGGTGTACACACACCATAGTTACTAACTTTTTAAAAGCTAATAGCTAAATTAATCAAAATTCACGAAGTCGCTTAAAAGCCGTCATATCAAGCTCTCAGCTTACTTCTTGTTTTTCTTCTTGCCCTTCTTGCTGTCCTTAGTTTCCTTTTCTGGACGCATTGTTGGGAAGAGAATAACGTCACGAATAGACTTAGCATCAGTTAAGAGCATTACTAACCGATCGATACCAATTCCAAGTCCACCTGTAGGAGGCATCCCGTATTCAAGAGCTTCTACATAGTCTAAGTCAACTGGTTCAGCTTCGTCATTACCGTTAGCCTTTTCCTTAGCTTGCATTTCAAACCGTTCCTTCTGGTCAATTGGATCATTCAATTCACTGAAGGCGTTAGCTAATTCACTACCATCAACGTACAATTCAAACCGATCTGTCATTTCAGGGTTTTCCTTGTTCCGCTTTGCTAATGGTGAGACTTCAACTGGGTATTCGTAAACAAAAGTTGGTTGGATCAAAGTATCTTCAACAAACTCTTCAAAGAAGGCATTCAAAATATGACCCTTAGTCCAGTAAGGCTTGTATTCAACTTTGTGTTCGTCTGCTAACTTCTTAGCATCATCATCAGTCATCGACTTGTCACTAAAGTCAATTCCAGTCTTTTCCTTAACTGCATCAACCATAGTAACCCGCTTAAAGTCACCGCCAAGATCAATTTCATGACCCTGGTATGTAACCTTTCCATTATCAGAAACAACCTTAGCAGCTGCCTTAACGATTCCTTCAGTTTCATCCATAACATCACGGAAGTCAAAGTAGGCAGCATATGTTTCCATTGTTGTGAATTCAGGGTTGTGGTGTGGATCCATCCCTTCATTCCGGAAAATTCGACCAAGTTCGTAAACTCGTTCAAAGCCACCAACAATTAACCGCTTCAGGTAAAGTTCTGTAGCGATCCGCAGGTACATATCAATGTCCAATGCGTTGTGGTGAGTAATAAATGGCCGTGCATTAGCACCACCAGCTTGAGTGTTCAAAATTGGTGTTTCAACTTCTGTAAATCCATGTTCATCCATGTAACGACGAACAGCCTTAATAATAGCAGTCCGTTGGTGGAAACGCTTGAAACTCTCTGGATTAGAAATCAAGTCAAGGTAACGCTGACGATAAATAGTTTCAGGATCAGTAACCCCTTCCCACTTGTTTGGAAGTGGCCGTAAAGCCTTGGCTAAGAAAGTGATCTTGTGCGCCCGAACAGTTAATTCGCCAGTATCAGTCTTGATGACATCCCCTTCAATTCCAAGGAAATCACCAATATCTGCACGCTTGAAAATATGGTAAGGTTCATCCCCAACCATGTCTTTCCGTGCATACACTTGGATCTTACCGGTCCGATCAACAAAGTCAGCAAAACCAGCTTTACCACTGCTCCGCTTTCTGGTCATCCGACCTGCAATGATTACTGTCTTGCCCATTTCATTCAATTCTTCTTTATCATATTGATCGAACTCATCGTGTAAATCTTGAGCTAAATGATCACGTTTGAAGCGACGACCAAATGGTTCAATTCCAGCTTCTTTAAGTTCATTCATCTTTTCGCGACGAACGCGCATTTGATCTAATTCTTGTGACACTTACTTTCTCCTCCTCTTGTTTTAAGCGTGTTTTCTTTGAGCCTTCTTTAATTCACGCTCTGCAGTTTGTTCAGCAAACCGATCAAAAATATCATTCATTTCCTGGCGAGTTTCTGCTTCAACCAAAGCAGCCTTAGTTCGTGCGGAACGAGGAATCCCTTTCAGGTAGTATGTAGAAAGTCCCCGGAATTCACGAACGCCTACATATTCACCCTTAAGATCAATCAAACGGTTAAGGTGTTCCTTAGCCATCTTAATCTTTTGTTCTGGGGTTGCTTCCGGCAATAATTCACCAGTTTCTAGATAATGTTCTGTCCGCTTTAACATCCATGGATTACCTAAAGCAGCACGACCGATCATTGCAGCAGTTGCCCCGGTCTCATCCAAAATCCGCTTAGCATCTTCAGGACTGCGAACATCACCATTAGCCATAAATGGAATAGACAAATGATCCGCTACCTCTTTTAGTATATTCCAATCGGCGTGTCCCGTATACATTTGTTTTCTCGTCCGTCCATGCATAGCGATTGCTGCAGCACCTGCTCGTTCAGCTGCCAATGCATTTTCAACGGCGTAAATATGCTTGTCATCCCAACCAGTCCGCATTTTTACGGTTACTGGCTTCTTAACAGCATCAGTAACGTAAGAAACCATTTCATAAACCTTGTTAGGATCAAGTAGCCACCGTGCTCCAGCATCTGTTTTGACAACCTTATTTACTGGGCAACCCATGTTAATATCAATCACATCAGCCGCAGTATGTTCGTCAACGTATTTTGCTGCTTGTACCAACGTTTCCTTGGTTCCACCAAAAATTTGGATTCCCATTGGGTGTTCGCTAGGATCAACATCCATCATGTTCAGTGTCTTTTTGTTATGATACATGATTCCCCTGTCGGAAATCATTTCACAAACAACATACCCAGCACCAAATTCTTTACAAATCACCCGAAAAGCAGAGTTAGTAACTCCAGCCATTGGAGCAACAACGACTTGATTAGCAATTTCGACATTTCCAATATGCCACTTCATCTTTTCACCTCATTATCAAAATTAATGTGAACTGCACTGGCCATTTCTTCGTTCAATAACCAAATTATGATAGCACATCATTAATTTTTCACCAAGTAAATTGGATTATTCGGCATCCTTAGATCCCATTTGGGCATAAATATCTTTCAATTCCTGTTCGGTAAATTCATACTTTTTACCACAGAACTGGCAAACTGCTTCAGCATGGTGATCTTCATTAATCATCTTTTCCATATCTTTCTTGGAGATACTTGCCAGAGCATGGGCAAACCGTTCCTTTGAGCAATCACAACGATAAGCAACCGGCATTTGATCAAGGATCTTAAGTTGATCACCAAAGATTCGTTTCAAAATATCTTCTGGTGTATCGCCATCACGGAGCATTTCTGAAACTAATGGTAAGTCCTTTAATGTCTTTTCCAATTTGCTAATTTCTTCATCGCTTGCTCCTGGAAGTACTTGAATCATAAATCCACCAGCAACTTCAATTGATTCATCTGGATTAACAAATACTGAAAGACCAACAGCTGAAGGAATTTGCTCTGATTGGGCAAGGTAGTATGTAAAGTCATCGCCTAATTCACCAGATACTAAGTTAACTTGTCCCGTATATGGTGTCTTATCTCCAGGAGCCATTTTAGTAACTGACAAGGTTCCGTGTTTACCAACCGCACCGGATACATCAATTTTACCCTTAGCGTTTTCTGGCAAACTAACATGAGGATTACCCATATATCCCTTAACTGTTCCTTGTGCCGTTCCATCAGCAACAATAAATCCAACTGGGCCATCCCCTTGGATTTTAACTGTCATCCCAGCTTCACCCTGTAGCCCTGCAGTAGCAAGCAATAATGTCCCAATTAATGTTCGGCCAAGAGCTGCTGATGAAGCACTCCAAGTATCATGAATTTCATGAGCCTTTTCAACCAATTGACTGGCATTCACAGCATATGCGCGGAACTTGCCGTCCTTGCTAATACTCTTTACTAAATAATCCGTTGATTTCATTTCTTTCATCCTTTCATCTCAAACAAAAAAACAGGAGGAAACCAATCACGATGGCATTCCTCCTGTTTCTCATTCTATTTATTTATCTTGTTCATCGGAAT
The DNA here is from genome assembly GCA_018883805.1 of Candidatus Limosilactobacillus merdavium. Classification (GTDB taxonomy): domain Bacteria; phylum Bacillota; class Bacilli; order Lactobacillales; family Lactobacillaceae; genus Limosilactobacillus; species Limosilactobacillus merdavium. The sequence goes on from JAHLFK010000057.1 coordinate 9,735, forward strand.
CATCTGATGAAGCATCTGAATGGCTATTAGATGCGTCACTAGCTGAGGTTGGCGTTTCTGCAGCAGAACTATTAGGAGTTTCAGCTGCTGAATCAGCACTAGCATCACTAGCTGAACTACTTAATTTAAGTTGTTCAGAAGCATTACTGTGCTTTTCGTCTTCCAATCGTTCCAAAGCACGCTTAGATTCTTCAAAGGTTTGTGCACGGGCTTCTTCATCAGCCGCAGCAATATCCTTATCTGGCAACTTACCAGTTCTGTAAAGACTGAGAATTTGCTTTTCATCAAGTGTTTCGTACTTCAGCAAGGCTTCAGCGATAATCTTGTGTTGTTCACGGTGGGTTTCAATAATGTGAAGTGCCCGTTCGTGACCTTCACGAAGGATTCGCCGAACTTCTTCATCAACTAATGCAGCAGTCTTCTCAGAGTATGGTGATTGATCGTAACCTTGACCAGTAAATACTTGGCCTGAACTTTGTAATTCAACAGGTCCAATCTTATCACTCATTCCGTATTGAGTAACCATCGCACGAGCAATTTGCGTTGCTTGTTCAAAGTCGTTAGAAGCTCCTGAAGATTGGGACTTGAAGATTAATTCTTCAGCCGCACGACCACCCATTAATCCGGCAATCTGTTCTTCAGCATTCTTCTTAGACATTAACATTTGATCTTCACGTGGCAGCATAATTGCATATCCACCGGCACGACCACGAGGAACAATCGTAACCTTGTGAACAACCCGAGCATCGTTTAATACAAGACCAACGATGGTGTGTCCAGCTTCGTGGTATGCAACTGTCCGCCGTTCTTCTTTAGATTCAACACGATCATGCTTGGCTGGACCAGCGATAACCCGATCTTCAGCTTCATCAAGATCAGCTGCGTCAATCTGTGTCTTGTTTCGCCGTGCTGCTAATAATGCAGCTTCGTTAAGCAAGTTAGCTAAGTCAGCACCAACAAAGCCTGGTGTTTGTTTAGCAATTTCCTTCAAATCAACGTCATCTGCCAATGGCTTGTTCTTAGCGTGAACACGTAAAATAGCTTCACGACCCTTAACGTCTGGACGACCAACCAAAATCTTCCGGTCAAAACGACCTGGACGAAGCAAGGCTGGATCCAAAACATCAGAACGGTTAGTAGCGGCCATTACAATGACCCCTTCATCACCTTGGAAACCGTCCATTTCAACCAACAATTGGTTCAATGTTTGTTCACGTTCATCATGGCCACCGCCCATTCCGGCACCACGCCGACGACCAACGGCATCAATTTCATCGATGAAAATAATCGCAGGAGCTGCCTTCTTGGCTTGTTCAAACAAGTCACGAACACGGCTAGCACCAACACCGACAAACATTTCAACAAAATCAGAACCAGAAATAGAGAAGAATGGAACTCCTGATTCACCAGCTACGGCCTTAGCAAGTAAGGTCTTACCAGTACCCGGAGGACCCTCAAGTAGGACACCAGATGGAATCTTGGCACCAAGTCGGGTGAATTTCTTTGGATTCTTCAAGAATTCAACAACTTCAACCAATTCCTGTTTTTCTTCTTCTTCACCAGCAACATCGGAGAAGCGAACCTTGTTTTTCTTGGCATCGGCAGGTTTTGCCTTTGTCTTACCAAAGCTCATTACTCCACGACCGCCACCACCTTGGCCAGCTTGACCCATCATCATGTAGAAGAAGAATATCATGATGATCAATGGTAGAACAGTCAACAGTAAGTTCATCCAAACACTATTGGATTCCTCCGCCCGTGTACTGATCTTAACATTGTCCCGGTCAGCGTACCTTTGCAGTTGGCTAACAGTTACATCACTTTGCAATACAGAACTTTGGAAATGATTAACTTTACTATTACGTTGTGTGGTAAAGCCAAAACTATTAGCAGAGTCATTATTAACTGATTGTGGCTTACGATAAGTACCGGTAATCTTATAAACTCCACCATTTGGCTGTAGTTGGAAACTCTTAACCTTGTTACTCTTCAGTTCAGAGATAAACTCGCTTTGTGAGACATTCTTACTTTGTCCATTATTCTGACTTCCGCCAAAGAAGAAGTAAGCAATCCCCATAATACATAAGAAAATCACTGCGTAGAAGAGAACGTTATGAGTGAAATTATTGTTTCTTCGATTGTTATTCATAACAACCTCCTATCTACCAGCAACAATAGTGTGGTTTCAATTGTAGTGAATATCATAGCATAATTGACAAATATTGACCAGCCAATTGTCACGCTAATTCTCACCCACTAACAAAGCCCAATTTTACATTTTTTTGGTGAATATTTCCACTCATTTAATCTACATTAAATTATAAAAAGAAAAACTTCTGATAACTAAATGTAAATAAACTGCTAATTATAGAACAAACTGGCCAAAGATTACCATTTTCTGAGTAGTCATTGGCCAGTTCTTTTGCTTAAAATTTAGTCTTCTTCATAAACAGCTGGTTTTAAAATCCCAACATATGGAAGGTTCCGGTAGTATCCTTTGTAGTCTAACCCGTAACCAACTAAGAATTCGTTAGGAACATTAAACCCAACATAATCAGCCTTAACGTCAACTTGACGACCTTCAGGCTTATCTAATAACGTGCAAACCTTAACACTCTTTGCACCACGTTCTTTTAGGAGATCAATTAAATATTTCAAAGTATGTCCAGTATCAACAATATCTTCCATAATGATAATTTGCCGATCAGCAACATCTGATTTTAGATCTTGAACTAGTTTTACCTTACCAGTAGAAGAAGTACCACCGTAATAGCTAGAAACATCAATAAAATCAAGTTTAGCCATAATATCCATCCGCTTGATCATATCAACAGTAAATAAAACTGCACCTGTCATTACAGAAATAATTAATGGTCGCTGTCCCTTATACTCAGCAGTCAGTTGCTCAGCAAGTTCATCCATTCGGTGATTAATTTCTTCTTCGCTATATAATACTCGTTCAATATCGTTATTCATTCTTTTCTCCTCTTTGTAAATCACGCTTACTAATAAAAATCTGCTGCCAGCGATCAGTATAATCAGTCGGTCGGGTAAACCATCCCCACTTTCGACCAATTACCCACACAACAGTATCATTAGCATCAACAAGCACGGATTGTTGATTGCGTTCCGATAACGGTACTTTTTGATCAATTAGAACCCGTTCAACCTTTTGATGACCACCATTTTTTAACGGAAGACGATCCTGACTATGCCATGGACGGACCCGTAAAGGATACTGATTAGGTGCTAGCCACATTTCCTGATATTTCTCATTGTGGTCAAAAAAGCTTTTATCATCTGCAATTGCAATTTGATAATCGTTTCCAATTGAATACCAACGGCCCAATTTTACCACAGAATTTATTGATTTTTGAGATCTTTGCGATAATTGATTAACATTTTTTAAGAATAGTTCGGAATAGTTCTTAAATAAGACTAAATTGTTAGATAATTGCCGCCTAAATTGTGGCAAATGACGATTATTAACATCTTTAAGCAGTTGCTCAATAAAGCCGCGCTTAATATTTACTAACTTAGCGTCCTCTAACCAAGTAGTTAATACTAATTTTTCTTCGTCTAATGAGAGTTTTGTCAATGATGAAACATCCAAACGTCCTTGTTTATCAGTCATCTTCTTTAATTGCTCTTTAGCATATCGTTGTTCAATTTTTACCGCTAGGGTTAACTGCTCATGATAATTACTAAGCACCTGAAGTAAGTTAGGATTCTCTTTTTCTAATAAGGGGATAATTTGATGCCGATAACGATTACGGCTAATCGTAAGTTCTTGGTTAGTTTCATCCTCATACCATTTAAGTCCAGCTGTTTCAGCATATTGACGTAATTCCTGTTTAGGAAAAATCAGTAAAGGACGGATTAGTTGACCAGTCGCAAAAGGACGACTCTCTTCTATCCCTACTAATTGTCGTAATTGACCTCCGCGGGTTAGTTTCATTAGCATCGTTTCAGCAAGGTCATTTTGGTGGTGGGCAGTAATCAAGGTGTTTGCCTGTTCTTTCTCCATTACTTGCTTAAAGAAATTGTAGCGGGCTTTACGCGCAGCATCTTCAATCCCAGTCTGTGGATGTTGTTCAGGCAACCATTGGTAAACAACTAATTTCAGGTCTCGTTTTTGACAATACTGGCGAATAAAACGTTCTTCTTCTTTACTTTGTTCCCTTAAATGGTGATTAACATGGGCAACAATTATCTGTGGTCTAAGATTACCAGGGAGTTTCTGCAATAAATCTAATAGAGCCATTGAATCGACCCCCGTAGAAACTGCCACAACTACTGTATCGTGGTTATTAAAAAAGCGACCCTGTTCTAGGTGCCGCTTAAATTCATTGTTTAAATCCATTTTAGCTCCGCCGGCCACCACGACCGCCACGCTTACCATCTGTTTGACGCTTTAACGTAGAGAGTCGTGATTCACTTTCTTTTAAGTATCCAGCTAACATTTCATCAAAGTTTTCATGATGATGTGATTGATGATGACCTGAATTGAAGCCACCATGGTAACCACCACGTTGGCCTTGATGATCATAATTATTCCGCCGTTCATGATGTTCATGGTGGAAGTTATTACGATGATGATCGCCATGTTCTTCATTATGATGATGTTCTTCGGCATCTTTTATTGATAATGCAATCTTACCATCATCGCCAACTTTAGTAACCTTAACCGTAACTGTATCACCAACTGATAGTACATCGTGAATGTCCTTAACATAGTTGTTTGAAATTTGACTGATATGTACTAATCCGGTTTGGTTATCATCCAAATCAACAAAAGCTCCAAAATTAGTAATTCCTGAAACCTTACCTGAAACCTTTGCTCCCACTTCAATTGACATGAAACTAATAGATCCTCCTCAAGCCACAAATATTTAAGATTAAATGTACGTTGAGTATAACATACTTCAAATCACAAAAGACCATTTATTTTAACTTTACATAAAGAAAAAACAGGAACGAGTTAATCATGACCCATTTCCTGTTTTGTTACTAATTATCTAAGTTATAAACTGTTTCGCCCTTCTTCGTGTAATTGTACTTTGAGCGAATAACCTGTTGCAGATAATCTGGATTATGTAACTGCTTTTTTTCTTGTTGAAGGTCTTTTCCAATCTCCCGTTGGCGGGCTAATTGAGTCTTTGAAGTACGAATACTTGCATTAATCTTTGCTAAAGACCGCTTATTTTGAATAATTTGAAAGCCTAAAATCAAAAAGACAACTAAAAAGACTAACAAGATTCTTTTGCAACGTCTTATATGAACTCGCCGAATCACTTGCTGATTAGCAGTCATCTGACGAGCATAAGGCGTATTAATTTGTGAAATTTTGCTGGATTGCCTCTTCACATTGTCGTCCCCCTAATTTGACTTATCACAAGTTAAGTATAACAACAATTAAGGGTAAATGTCTATAATCATTTTCTACTTATTAAAAAATTTATCAAAATGAACAATTCTTAAAGATTAGTCGAAATTCTCAGCATATGTTTCATCAATAATTTTGTACATATCCTCGGCTTCACTCTTCTTCGTCGTTTCAACAATTTGGTTAATTTTAACTGTTTCGGTCTTATTACCAAATTTAATTGTCAACGTATCCCCTGCAACAACACGGCTAGAAGACTTTGCCGGACGATTATTAATTAAGATCCGCCCTTGATCAGCGATTTCCTTAGCGACTGACCGACGTTTAATAATTCTGGATACTTTTAAAAACTTGTCTAAGCGCATAAATTAATCTTCTTTCTATTTTTTCTGCCCCTGTTTTATTTCACTCAGGGAGGTTACAAATTTCAATAATTGATGGAGCCAATCATCAGTTGTCATCTTTGGTTGAATTACTAACCGGACACTTAACCGGTGATCGTTTTCACCAATGGTTGCTTTAAATTTAGTCTGTGCTAATTCCTTAATAATTTGGGGAGCAGTAATATTTTGACTACCCTTTTCAGTAAATGTCAGCATAATTTGATCCCGTTGGCGCTTAATGCTGTCCATCATTGCTAAATCAGCATGGAGCTTCAATTGGCTAATTAATAAGAGATTGCCAACTGCTTTTGGATAATCGCCAAACCGATCAATCAGATCGCCTTGAATATCAAGTAACTCATCATCACTAGCTGCTGTCCGGATTGTCTTATATAACTCAATCTTTTGCTGTTGATCATTAATATAATCATCAGGCAAGTAAGCTTCAACGCCAAGTTCAACCTCGGCATCAGATTTGGCAACTTGCTTTTTACCTTGCTTCTTCGCAACTGCATCACTCAACATTGAAGAGTAGAGATCATAACCAACTGAATCAATGAACCCGTGTTGTTGCTTTCCGAGAAGATTTCCGGCACCACGAATTGCTAGATCACGCATTGCAATTTTAAAGCCAGAGCCAAGTTCAGTGAAGTCCCGGATTGCAGCTAACCGTTTTTCCCCTAATTCAGTCAATACTTTATTAGGTTGATACATAAAGTAGGCGTACGCTACTCGGTTACTCCGGCCAATCCGTCCCCGAATCTGATACAGTTGTGCTAATCCCATTCGGTCAGCATTTTCAACGAACAGCGTGTTTACATTAGGAATATCAACTCCGGTCTCAATGATTGATGTCGTAACTAAAACATCATAACCGCCTTGAATAAATTCATATAGAACTGATTCAAGCTGGTTTTCGCTCATTTGACCGTCAATATACCCAATCCGTGCTTCAGGAACTAACTGGTGCAATTTTGCAACGGTTTCCTCAATATCCATTACCCGATTATGAAGGTAATAAACCTGTCCACCACGTTGCATTTCTCTTAAGATTCCGTCACGGATAGCCCCTGCATTTTGTTCCATGACATAAGTCTGAATTGGGTACCGTCCTGCAGGTGGCGTTTCAAGGACAGACAAGTCACGAACTCCTAACATTGACATGTGAAGAGTCCGGGGAATTGGGGTTGCTGTTAGCGTAAGGACATCCACATTATTTTTCATTTGCTTCAGTTTTTCCTTATGTTTAACCCCAAATCGCTGTTCCTCGTCAACAATTAACAAACCAAGGTCCTTAAAGTGGACATCCTTTGACAAAATCCGGTGAGTCCCAACAACCACGTCAACTGAGCCATCTTCAAGCCCTTTATCTGTTTCCTTGAGCTCTTTCTTAGTTTTAAAACGTGACATTAGGGCAATTTCAATTGGAAAACCTTCAAACCGTTTCTTCATGGTGTCATAGTGTTGCTGAGCTAGGACAGTTGTTGGAACTAAGAAGGCAACCTGCTTGCCACCAGTGACTGCTTTAAAGATTGCCCGTAATGCTACTTCAGTTTTACCGTAGCCAACATCCCCAACTAACAGTCGATCCATTGGCTTTGGCTTTTCCATATCCTCTTTAATTTCTTTGATACTCCGCAGCTGATCACGGGTTTCTGAGTATGGAAAGTTTGCATCGAATTGCTTTTGCAGATAATCGTCTTTAGGGAACGCATATCCCTTAGCTGTCTCCCGCTTAGCATATAAGTCAACTAACTCATCAGCGATGTCTTCAACCTTCGAAGCAACTCGTCGTTTGGTTTTGGCCCATTCATTTCCACCAAGTTTGTTAATATGTGGTGTCTTTGATTCGGCAGAAACATACTTTTGCACAAGGTTTAATTGGGTAACCGGGACGAAGATCTGCGCGTTGTTCCGGTAGTTGATCACCATGTAATCTTGGTGAACTCCATCAACTTCCATCGTCCGAATTCCACTAAAGATCCCGATCCCATGGTTAACGTGAACAACGTAATCCCCTGGTTTGAGATCCAAGTAGTTTTTAATCCGTTCCGCGTTAGCTAATTTTTGAGGACGAATTCTCCGCTTCTTGACCTGCTTAAACATTTCCCCTTCGGTAATCACAACTAGTCCCATTCGAGGAATTTCAAATCCATTTGCGAGATTAGTTGGTACCAATTGGACAATGTTTTGTTGAAGTTGATCCAATTCAGTTGCGGTTACTTTGACATCGAATTCTTCCATCGTCCGCGCAATTTGATTTCGCCGTTCATTACTGGTTGCCATCAATACAACCGTCTGTCCTTGATCAACCCACCGTTGCATTTCTGTCTTTAACAATGGCATTTGGCCAAAGAAACGTTGCATTGTCCGACTGCCTAGATCAGTCAACGCTTTAAACCGTAACTGACCCATCCCCTTACGGAAAAGGGCCCAGAAATCTTGTGCATGCTTGTCCTTGCTAATTAATTGGCTAACATCAGCATTCAAATTATTAGCTTCCAATAATTGATGATGCTTAGCCTTATCTTCAAGCCACCCTAATTCTTCGTCACTGATTTCCTTAGCGGTTTGTTTAATTCTTGCCCAGTCATCAAGATGAACTACTCCATCAGTCGGCAAGTAGTCTAATAATGAATGCTTCTCAGGGTAAACAATATCTGTAAACACCAACATTTCATTTGTCAGTTGGTGCTGTTTCAAATCTGTTATTAATGGTTCAAAACGATTAGCAAGCTGCTCCTGCTCATCTTCGCCATCAACCTGCTGTTTCAATTGTTCATATTGATCTGTAATTTCTTTTTTAACCCGATCAAACTCGTTAATTGGAAGAATAAAGTCAGTTGCCGGAAGGATATCAACTTCTTCTACGTTTTTAATACTTCGCTGGGTACTAGCATCAAAGTAACGTAGTGAATCAATCTCAGTATCAAACAAATCAATCCGCACTGGATCGTCAGTATTCAACGCATAAATATCAATGATTGAACCACGAACAGCAAAATCTCCTGGCCGTAAAACCATTTTTTGCCGCTGGTACCCCATTGAGTTCAATTGTGCAGCTGCTTTTTCTGGGTCAACTTCTCCGCCAGTTTCCAAGTGCATACTTGCCTGCTTAAAAACTTCCGGTGCAACAATATTACGTCGTAATCCCGCAGTTGAAGCAACGATAATTGCTGGTTGATTGTTAACTAACGCGTTTAATGCTTGGACACGTTGCAACCGATAGTTCGGTGAACTCGTTGCTACTTCAGCTGCTAGGACTTCTTCTACTGGAAATTGAAAGACTTGTTCTTCAGGAAGTAAATTTTCCAAGTCGGTTGCTAGTTCCTGGGCATGGTATAAGCTGTCTGTTATTACCAATTGTGGTTGGTTAAGTTTATCCTGAAGAGCCGCAAGTAACAGTGTCCGCACTGAACCGGAAATTCCAGTAACTAATTGCCGTTCATGTTTTTGGATTGCTGTCAGAATTTGTTTAAAATCCTTTGTCCGCGTGCAAAAATCAGTCAGAATCATCAGGTAGCCTCCTTCCTAGTAAGATATTGATGGTATTTTCATCTTTAACTTTGCAATGACTCTTATCTTAGTTATATTTATTCATCAATTCGGCAAAGTTTTCCCCATGAATCCAGTCTTCAAGAGCATACTCTGCTTTAACAACTGCTTGATCAAAAACAGGACGTTCTTCCTTCGTAAACTTGCCAAGAACATGACTGACAACTGTCCCATGCTGAGGGTGATCAATCCCAACTTTGATCCGGTTGAACTTATTAGTTCCCAAGGCGTTAATAATGCTCTTTAACCCATTATGACCACCGGAGGCACCATGAGTCTTCAAGCGAACCTTACCGACAGGCATATCAAGATCATCGTTAATGATTACCAAGTCATCAAGATCAATGTCATAGTAATCTACTAATGGGCCAACTGCTCTTCCTGAGTCATTCATAAAAGTAGTTGGTTTAACGAGCATTACCTTTTCACCATCAATCATCCCCGTTACCGCAACGGCTTCTTGCTTTAAGTGCGAAAATGCACCAAGGTGGTAATCTCTTGCTAATTGTTCAACCACCATAAATCCTGTATTATGTCTAGTTTCATCGTAGCGGGTTCCAATGTTTCCTAGCCCAACGATCATCTTCATTGTTCTTTCATCCCTTCATTTTCTGAAATGCAAAAAGGCCGCCTTAATCGCAGCCCCATGGTTATTTAACTCGTTTAATCATAATTTTTTAAGATTATCCGATTGCTATTATACCCTAGCAGTGCCTAAAACCAAAGTAATTACGTTTACTCCGATCGCTAAATTACATATTAATTATTCTTAATTATCTCATTTTGTTCTAATATTTTTAAATTCGTGTTATGATGATTAATGCACTTAAAACGTTTAGTAAAGGGAGACCATCATGATTTTCAGTTCGCTTATTAAAAAGAAAGCAGAGCTTACCACTTTGCCAGAAACTGCGACCCTTCAAGAGGCCTTAACAGTTCTTGAAAATACTGGTTACCGTTGCATCCCAGTTCTGGACAAATCTGGGAAGATCTTTCGGGGAAATATTTACAAGATGCATATCTATCGTCACAAGTCACGGAACGGTGATATGTCACTTCCGGTAACCTCACTTCTTAAAAACTCTACTAAATTTGTTTCCATTAACTCAGCATTCTTCTCGGTATTCTTTGCGATCCGCGATTTACCTTATATTGCTGTTTTAGATGAAAACAATCAATTTTACGGTATCCTAACCCATAACCGATTACTCAGAATGTTGGCTGCTGGGTGGAACGTAAATAATGGCAGTTATGTTTTAACTGTGGTTGCTCATGATGAACGGGGAGCATTAATGAACGCTGCAAAAGAAATTACCCGTTTCTGCCAAATTGTAAATGTCATTTCACTTGATCCAGATCATTCTTCAGTCAAGCAAGTTCTTTTCACCCTTCCTACCACTGTCGATCATGACCGGATGGAAAGAATCGTCCGCCGCTTAACCAAGAAGGGGTTTGAAGTTACTGAAATTGAGGATCTTCACGAAGCATAATTTAAATACTTAAAAAAAGAGAAATAGAGCGTGACAAAGGTCAATTATGACTCCTCGTCACGCTCTATTTCTCTTTAATTTTTCCGATTAATCAAAATACAATTTTGTTTCCGCTGGTTTAGTTTTAGCTAAGAACTTACCATGGCGAACATTTGCAAGAACTTCCACGTGTTTATTCAAAGCATTATAGAAGTCTGGAGCGTTCAAAAGAATGAAGTTAGCTGGCTTACCCTTTTCAATCCCGTATTGATCACTGATATGAAGGGTCTTTGCACCATTATAGGTTACAAACTTAAATGCATCTTGAAGTTGGTGATATCCCATTAAGTGACCTGCGTAGACACCCATAGTAACAGCATCAAGCATATTACCATTACCTAGTGGATTCCATGGGTCACGAACATCGTCTTCACCAAATGAAACGTTCATCCCTGCTTCGGTTAATTCCTTAACCCGGGTCATTCCCCGACGCTTTGGATAAGTATCAAACCGACCGCCCAAGTGAATGTTAACTAGTGGGTTAGCCACAAAGTTAATATTACTCATCTTTAATAGACGGAACAATTTGTAAGTGTAAGCATCGTTGTATGAACCCATTGCAGTTGTATGACTTGCAGTTACCCGATCCTTCATTCCACGTTCATAAGCTTCAGTTGCTAATACTTCAAGATTACGTGAAGCTGGGTCGTCAATTTCATCACAGTGAACATCAACTAACCGATCGTAATGATCAGCTAATTTCATCAAGAAGTGAACAGATTCCCAGCCGTATTCAGTTGTAAATTCAAAGTGAGGAATTCCTCCAACAACATCAAGGCCTTCTTTAACTGCTTGTTCCATTAATTCACGGCCATGAGGGAAACTTAAAATTCCTTCTTGAGGGAAGGCAACCAATTGTAAATCAATTTTGTCCTTCAATTCTTCTCGTAATTCCAAAAGAGCCCGTGCCGCAATTAAGTGTGGATCGGTAACATCAACATGGCTCCGAATGTGTTGGATCCCATGACCAACCATATTCATAATCGTTGCCTTGGCACGACGCTTAACATCCTCAATCGAAAGATCCTGCTTCCGTTCACTCCAGATTCGGATACCATCAAATAGTGTTCCGGTTTCGTTCCATTCTGGTTCACCGGCAGTCAATGTGGCATCCAAGTGAACATGAGAATCAACAAATGGTGGCAACATTAATGCACCATTACCATTAACTACTTCTTCACCATCGTTAGGCTTAATGTCTGTGGCAATTTCAGTAAACTTGCCATCAGTTACCCGCACATCCTTTAATTCTTCTTCATTATCAATATGAACGCCCTTAATTAGCATGACGTGCTCCTTTCCGGTCGTAAATGGCCATCAAAATGTAGTAAAGTAATCCACTTAATACCATATCAACAAATGTTGCACCAATTGTGTTGGCGAATAATGGCATTTGGTGCACTGCTAAGAAGAATGCTACTCCCAAGACAAAGACAAGGTAAGCAATCCAGTTAATACCATGTTGGTACCAGTATTTTCCATTAATTAAACCTAATTGTTTAACATCGTAGTGCTGGTGTGCTCGTAAGTAGAAATCAGTACAAATAATCGCAATTGTTGGTCCAAGAACCATCCCAACATAATCAAGGAATGATTCAAAAGTATCCAAGAAACTACCAACAAACATTGGAATGAAGGTCACGATTGTTGCCAAAATAACCACAATCCAAAGTGAGTACTTCAACCGTAAACGGATAAAAATGTTTGAAAGTGCTGAACCAGCAGCTAATAGGTTAACCGCATTGGCTGTCATTGAAGTCAAAATAATTACTAAGAAGGCAACTACACCAAGGCCTAACTTACTTGCAATTGTTGATGGGTCTGAGTTGTTGGCATTGTAAACCCCACTAGAAATAGCAATACTGATTGTAGAAATTAAACCAATGAAGGCAAACCAAACAACCCCAATAAGGGCACCCCAGAATGGAGTATGAATTGCGTTGCCCTTAATTGAAGTAAACCGCGTGAAGTCAGCCCCAGCAGTAACCCAAGCTAAGTTAAACGCAGCAACATAATCAATCGCAGCTCCAGTTGCCATTTGTGCTTTAGCAGGAACATGCCAGTTAACAATTTGCCCCATTGAAACAGTTCTAAAGACGGCAACAGATTCCCAGATCACAAAGATAAATACCAAGATAATTCCAATCCGTTCAATCAATTGAACAGAACGTGAACCACTAGAAACACTGATGATGTGGAGAACACTCATAATCATGATCCCCACAACAAGTCCCTTATCGCCTCCTGGTTGTCCCCAAAGTGGCCAATGAAGCAACTGGTGGAACAGTAAACTTACTGATTGTGCGGCAATAAATGTGTTAACCGCGGTCCACCCAATAAATTGAGTGATATTTACTAATGATGGCAGGTAACTTCCCCGTTCACCGAATGAAGCACGACTAACTGCCATTGTTGATACACCGGTTTGATAACCGATGTAACCAATTAAACTTAAGAAGACATATGACAAGGCAGATGAAAGTACCAAAACTTTCATCGCAACGGCAAACCCACAGGCTGCCAGAACACCGCCGACAAACCAAGTACCATTGTTGGCATTTGCCCCAACCCAAGTTGCAAACATATCCCAGCGGGTTGTCCGCCGACTGTTCTTTGGGATACTTAAGATTGGTGTATGCTGTTTATCTTCCACAATCTTCTCCTCCTAAAAAAATAACCTTGAGTCCCGTAAAGAACTCAAGGCTATCCAATACGCGCGAAGAATATAGAATATGGATCACGGCTTATTTATTCGGTAGTCTTTTGTAGTCTCACGGGGCTACATTAAAGGACCTATGAAATTATCTGAATTATATCAAATTGGTTATAAAAGTCAAGCAATTAGTCTTTGTAAGTGCGGTGGACCCGATTGCTGATGTTAGTCATAATTTCATAATTAATGGTTCCAGCCTGATCAGCTAGGTCATTAGCAGTAATTTCATTGTTTCCTGATCGTCCCATTAAAACCACCTTGGTACCGACCGGGTAACGCTTAGGTAAGCGAATCATCATTTGATCCATGCAAACTCGCCCCGCAATATCACAGAATTTTCCATCTACTAAAACTTTGTAACCTGTCATACTCCGTGGATAACCATCAGCATAACCAATCGGCAAGGTTGCCAACCATTCGTCTTCCTTAGCTGTATAAGTAGCACCGTAACTAACTGATTCACCGGCTTGTAACTTCTTAATAAAGCTAATGGTTGTCACTAACTGTTCAACTGGTTTGAGGTCGAGCGTTACTGGTAATTCACGGCCAGAAGGATTTTGCCCATACATTGAAATCCCCATCCGTACAGTGTTGGCCGTGATCTTTTCTGTATGCCACATTCCGGTTGCTGAATTAGCCATATGAACAAATGGTGGTAATTCATCTAAGCTTGCAACAAAATTCTCCCATTTATTAACTTGCTTATCGAAGTACTTTTCGTCTGCACTATCAGCAGTTGCAAAGTGGGTAAACATCCCTTCAAATTCAAATTCATGATGTTGACGAATAAACTTAACTGCTTCAGTAAAATCTTCAACAGTAGTAAATCCAATCCGTCCCATTCCAGAATCAATTCCTAGATGAACCTTTAACGGCTTTGTCCAATGCTTGGTTTGTGCCATCTGGTGATATTCTTCAAGCCAATCTAAGGAACCAACCGTTAATGAAACTCCCGCCTCAGCAGCAATATGGGCATTTTCTACTGGGGTAATTCCGAGGACTAAAATCATTGCCGTAATCCCGTTTTCTCGTAATTCAAGTCCTTCATCTAAAATAGCAACACAAGCCCCAGTAGCGCCAGCATTAATCGCTGCTTGAGCAACTGGGACAAGGCCGTTACCGTATGCATTGGCCTTAACGACGGCTAAAATCTTACTATTTGGAGCTAAGATTTTCTCTTGTTCATGAATATTGTGCTTAAGTGCACCCAAATTAACAATTAATTCAGTGTTACGTAGTCTTCCACTAATCATTTTCGTTCTCGCTTTCTAAAATAATTTCAGTCATTACGTTGACAGCTGTGTGACTAACAGATGCATGTACTCGCCCTTTAAATGGTGATTTAGTAACTATTGGTGCCCCTAACTGGTTATCAACAATCTCGATATCTTGGAAGACAACTGCACTACCGATTCCTGTACCATAGGCCTTAGAAAATGATTCCTTTAATGACCAGCGACCCGCCAAATATTCGGTTGCCCTTGAGCCACCAAATTTTCTGTACTGAGCATCTTCAGCAGGTGTCAGTATTTTCTGTGCAAATCGGGGGTGTTTTTGAATCATCTCTTGAATTCGTTGAATCTCCGTAATATCAATCCCAATTCCTTTAATCACCGTTTTTAACTCCTTCACCTTTGTTAAAACACTATTTTAGCAAAAAACATTATTACATAGTACAGATAAGGAAAAACTAATTAACAAGTAATCACTTCTTTCCTATTTATAGCAGCCATTAAAATTACATAATAATTCCCAATATTGCGTTAATTTCTCTTTGAACCTTACAATAAATTATCTATAATGGGTAGGTGTAAAAATTTATTTACGAATAATTTAAGTTTTTACAAGACTAATTAACTAAATTTTCATAGCGCGATAAAATCGTTATGATACATTTGCTTAATGAGCGAAAGGAGCGATTCATAATCTTTGCCAAAAGTATTAAGAATCATCCTGCACTAATATTCATCTTAAAAACGGTATTCTACTTTATCGTTATTCTCCTGCTAATCTACCTTTACGGTTATTATGGAGCAGGTCAAGAACCGTTCATTTACAATGAATTCTAATGTGGAGGAAATAGAATTGAATACAAATATCGTTACTGTCTTTGACCAAGTTGCCAAAGATAATTCAACGCGGGTCGCTTATGACGAAATGGGTAAGCAAACAAGTTACAGTGAATTACAAAAAGCCACCGCTACTTTAGCTGCTTGGCTCGATCAACAAGATTTGACAGCCAAAAGCCCAATTTTAGTTTTCGGTGATCACCAAGTTGAAATGATTACCAGTTTCTTAACTGCTTTGAAGGTTGGACATCCTTACATCCCAGTTTCAACTGATTCTGCAATTCCCCGGATTCAATCAATCCTTGATACTGCTAAGCCAGAAATGATCATCGCAATTGATGATTTTCCAAGTGACGATCTTAACTTTGATGCTCAAGTAGTTTCTAAGGAAGCGGTTGCTAATGTTTTAGCTGATCCAAAAGAATTTACTCCTTCTAATCCAGTATCTGGAGATGAATTAGCCTATGTCCTCTTTACGTCCGGTACAACCGGCTCACCTAAAGGGGTAGAAGTTAGTCATGATAACTTTAAGACCTTCGTTGATTGGGTTTTAGATTCCGACTTTAACATTCCTGAACATGCTAATTTCTTAGGTCAACCGCCATATTCCTTTGATCTTTCCAACATGTACTGGTTACCAGCTTTGCTCAGCGGTGGTACTATCAAGGCTTTGCCACACTCAGTTGTTGAAAACTTTGGACAAATGTTCACTGCTTTACCAACTCTTGATCTTAATGTTTTCGTTGGTACCCCTTCATTTGCGGACATGTTAATGCTTAGTCCTGCATTTAATGAAGAGAAGATGCCAAACTTAAGCATCTTTATGTTCTGTGGTGAAGAATTAACTGTTAAAACTGCTAAGGCATTACAGCAACGCTTCCCACATGCACGAATCTTTAACACTTACGGCCCAACTGAAACCACAGTTGCCATTTCTGGAATTGAAATAACTCCTGAAATTGTCGCAAATAATGACCGGTTACCAGTTGGTTATGCTAAACCAGGTGTTACTCTTTCTATCTGGGACGGTGACAAACAATTAACCGAACCAGGTCAACAAGGAGAAATTGTTATTAGTGGTAATAGTGTTGCTCGTGGTTACATGAACAACCCAGAAAAGACTGCTAAGTCCTTCTTTAAGATCAATGGTGTTCCAGCTTACCGGACAGGTGATGCCGGAACTCTTGACGCTGATGGTCTTCTTCACCATAAGGGACGGATGGACTTCCAAATCAAGCTTCACGGTTTCCGGGTTGAACTTGATGAAGTTCGGGCAAGTCTAGAAAAGAGTCCACTAATTAAGCAAGCTGTAGCCGCACCTAAATACAATAAAAACGGCCAAGTTGCTCACTTAATCGCTTATGTTATTCCAAAGGAAGATCATGACGATAAGGAACAACTAACGAAGGAAATTCGTGAAAGCCTCAAAGGGTTAATCATGCCTTACATGATGCCAACCCAATTTATTTACCGGGATTCATTCCCAATGTCTGCAAATGGCAAGATTGCAGTTAAACAATTAATCAAAGAGGCTAACCAATGATTAATTGGATCTCGAGTTTACCTAACTTCACTGCCTATGGGACACCAGTTTATTTCATATATCTGCTACTTGCCCTACTCCCATTAGGCATTGGACTTTACTTTGGCAAGCGATTCCAGTGGTATGAAGCCATTGTTAGTTTCATCTTCATTTTTCTGATGTTTGATGGTGCTAACTGGCAACAACTGATTTCTTTGATTGTCTACGTCATTTACCAAACAATTTTGGTAATGTACTATCACCATTATCGGCAATCACGAAATTCATCTGGAATTTTCTACTTGTTCTCATTTCTTTCGTTAATCCCAATTATTGTTGTCAAGTTATCTCCAGCAATGGTTGGTCATAATTCTCTCCTTGGTTTCTTGGGGATCAGTTATTTAACATTCCGGGCAGTGGGAACAATTATTGAAACACGTGATGGGATGGTTAAGGAGATTACTCCTTGGCACTTCATCCGCTTCATGCTGTTCATGCCAACCATTACTTCTGGACCGATTGATCGGTATCGGCGGTTTTCAAAAGATTACCAAAAGGTTCCTGAACGTTCTGAATACTTAAAACTTGTTGAAAAAGGGATCTATTACTTATTCCTTGGTTTCCTTTACAAGTTCGTCATTGCTTACTTCTTCGGGCAACGGTTCTACCCACACTTCGAACAAGCTGCAATGAGTTCACCGTTCTTCTCTTGGAACATGCTTGGTGTCATGTATACTTACGGATTCTACCTCTTCTTTGACTTCGCTGGTTACTCATTATTTGCGGTAACTATTAGTTACTTCATGGGTGTTAAGTCACCAATGAACTTCAAGCAACCATTTAAGTCAAAGAACATTAAGGAATTCTGGAATCGTTGGCACATCAGTTTGTCATTCTGGTTCCGTGACTACATTTTCATGCGGTTTGTCTTCATGGCAACGAAAAAGCGCTGGTTCAAGAATCGGAATGCCTTATCTGCAATAGCATACATGCTTAACATGTTAACGATGGGCTTCTGGCACGGAATTACATGGTATTATATTCTATATGGTTTCCTACATGGTCTTGCACTTGTTGTTAATGACTGGTGGTTACGTTACAAACGAAAACACCTTAAAAACATGCCACACAACAGGTTTACAGAATGGATTGCCATTTTCGTAACATTTAACTTTGTAATGTTTACATTCTTACTCTTCAGTGGTTACCTCAATACATACTTCTTCGGGTAATCTAGATTTATTTAGGAGGATTTTAACAATGAAAGACGAAATTATTAACATTTTAGCTGACGCAACTGGTCGTGACGCAAGTGACTTCAGTGATACTAGTGAAGACCTATTTGCTGACGGTTTGTTAGACTCAATGGCTACTGTTAGTGTTCTTTTGGCCTTCCAAGACCAATTCGACATTCAAGTACCAGTTTCCGAATTTGACCGGAGCCAATGGAGCTCAGTTGACAAGATGGCAGATCGAGTAAAGGAGCTCCAAAATGACTAATCGCAAGCGGCTGTGGTATATCTTTGGCCCAGTTATTCTTGCCTTTGTTCTGATTTTAATTCTTTTTACAATGCCGCTTGGCAACCACTATTCAGCAAAGACTGAACAACGTGCTGCCTCTTCACTTAGTCCTGTCGTTTTTAAGAACCAAAAGATTAAACAACAGGCCTTATCTGATAAGAAGACTCATTATGTTCCATTCTTTGGTTCAAGTGAGTTACGGCGATTTGATACTTTCCACCCTTCAATCATGGCAGTACGGTACCACAATTACACCCCATTCCTTTTGGGGCAACGTGGTGCTCAATCGCTTCCTCAGTTCTTTAACATCACAACGATGGAAGGACAATTGAAGGACAAAAAGGCCGTCTACATTGTTTCACCACAGTGGTTCGTTAAGCAGGGGATCTTACCTCCAGCTTTTAAGTACTACAACGGTGAGCTTGCTGACATGACCTGGCTAAAGAAGGCCAACCCAAAGTCACCTTACGATCGCTACGTTGCTAACCGTTTAATCCAAATGATTGGTAAAGATGGTTCTGTATCAAGTGATGCTGAAAAGATTGCTAAGGGTCAGCCATTAGATAGTTGGGACCGGACAATTTTAAACTTCCGCCTAACTTTGTTACAACACCAAGACGCATTATTCTCCGGTTTACAACTGGACAATAATTACAGTCGGTTTATCAAGCCTCAGATTAATAAATTGCCTGCCAAGTACAATGAAGCTCGTCTTCACAAGATGGCAATCAATGAGGCTAAGAATGCCACTGATAACAATAGTTTTCATGTTAAGAATTCCTTCTACACCAAGAAGGTTAAACCTAACTTGAAGAAGTTGAAAAACTCTCAACGGAACTTTAATTACAACAAATCACCTGAATATGGTGACTTACAAGTTGTACTTAATCAATTTAGCAGTAATAACACTAATGTTATGTTCGTTATTCCACCGGTTAACAGCCGCTGGGAAGCATACACTGGTATGGACATGAATATGTACTACCGCACTGTTAATAAGATTAAATTCCAACTTCATCAACAAGGATTTAACAATGTCCTTGATCTTTCTCATGATGGTGACAAGCCATACTTCATGGAAGATACTATTCACATTGGTTATGCCGGTTGGGTTAAGTTTGATAGTGCGACAAGCAAGTTTATTGAACAAAGTCAACCACAACCTCACTACCACATGAGTGATGAATTCTTAACCAAAAAATGGGCTAACTTAGTACCGACCCAACAAAACCTCAATCAATTCAAGAATCAAGAATTAGATAAGTAGGTTAAATAAAAAGAAGAAGGTTGCCAGAAATTTCTGGCAACCTTCTTCTTTTTTTGTTCTAATTTTCTTTCCGATGACGGATATTAAATGAATGACGGCTTGAGTGACTGTTTCCGTGGTTATCATTGCGGTGTGAACGATGACCTTTATTATTGTTTCGACGATGATTGTAACCATTGTGACGCCGATTACGTGAACCACGGTAACCATGTCCTGAATTACGATCACGGTGACTCCGCCGAGGAAGCGGCCGCTCTGGTGTAATTTTCACTGGAACATCACTAGCGGGTTCCTTAGTCATTTCGTTCAATAGTGCTGCAACCAAGTCAGTGGCATCATGAGTTGACAATAACTTTTCAGCAGCATCTCGATAACGATCAGTTGAATCTTGAGCAATTAATTCATCGATATCATTAAAGGCACTAGCAACTTGACCATTAAAGGCTTCTTCTGCTGTTGGTGGCTTCAATGGTAGCATCCGTACCCGCGTAAGCTTTTCAATTTCGTGAAGATAATCCATTTCATTTGGTGTAACGAATGTCAATGAAACACCATGATGTCCGGCACGACCAGTCCGACCAATCCGGTGAACGTAACTATCAGGATCAGATGGAATATCGTAATTATAAACGTGCGTTACCCCAGAAATATCCAATCCCCGGGCAGCAACGTCTGTAGCAACCAGGATATCAAGATCCCCTTGCTTAAACTTCCGCATGATCTTTGTCCGCCGTTCCTGACTAAGATCACCGTGAATACCAGCAGCATTATATCCACGAGCGATTAACCCTCGTGATAATTCATCAACCCGTCGCTTAGTTCGACCAAAAACAATCGTTAAGTCTGGATCTTGAACATCAATTAAGCGTGTCATAATGTCGAATTTCTCGTAATCTCGAGCACGAACATAGTATTGATCAACTAAATCAGTAGTTAGTTCCTTAGCCTTAATCCGTACCATTGTTGGGTTAGTCATAAACTTAACCCCAATTTTCTTGATTTCTGGAGGCATTGTTGCGGAGAAGAGCAACGTCTGCCGATCGTCAGGAGTTTGGTTTACGATTGCTTCGATATCATCTAAGAATCCCATGTTAAGCATTTCATCAGCTTCATCTAACACTAATGTCTTAATATGATCTAGCTTAACCGTGTGCCGATTTAAGTGATCACGGAGTCGGCCAGGTGTCCCCACAAGAATTTGTGGATGTTGCTTCAAATTCCGAATTTGCCGACGAATATCAGCTCCACCATAGACAACTTGAACACGGACATGCTTATCCTTCCCTAAACGGAAAAGTTCTTCCTGGGTTTGAATTGCTAATTCACGGGTTGGAGAAATAACAATTGCTTGGATATTTGGCTCATCCGTATCAACGTGCTCAATAATTGGCAAACCGAATGCAGCCGTCTTCCCGGTTCCAGTTTGCGCTTGTCCAATAACATCTTGTCCCTTTAATACCATTGGAATGGTTTGTTCTTGGATTGGTGTTGCTTCTTCATAACCACTCCGCTTGATTGCCTTTAATAGACTTGTAGACAATCCTAATTCACTAAACTTCAAATATGTTCCTCCTAAAAATTACCAGCCGACTGAACAAGCACTGTTTGTCGGCTGGTCTAGCTTTTTATTTTGCTGTTAATTTTGCTAAAACTTTTTCTAAATGAATTCCGTGACTAGCCTTTAATAGTACAAGATCGTCAGCTTTTACTGTTGCTTGTAAGTCTGCTGTCACCTTATCTAATTCATCTGCAGAATATTGATGAATTGCACTTGTTGGATAACCCTTTTCTTCTAAGGCTTCTTGAAGGTTCTTCATTTCAGAACCTACCAAGTAAACTTCTTCAATCTTATCTGCATCAATAGTAGCTGCCAAACTAGCATGAAGTCGTGCTGAAGCATCACCTAGCTCTAACATATCACCGAGAACGGCAATCCGCTTCCCATCTGTTGGTAATTCTTCAATCGTCTTCAAAACTTGCTTAGCGGCTGTTGGGTTAGAGTTATAAACATCACTTAAAATGTGCTCGCCCTGTGCCCCTTCGATCCATTCGGCACGGTTCTCAGTCAATTCAACGTTCTTCAATGCCTTCTTCATGTGAGCTGGAGTAATATGTAATTGCTTACCAACTGCAATTGCAGCTAGTGCATTATTAACATTGTATTCCCCAACCATTGGGATCGTAAATTCTTCATCAGGCCACTCATTGACCTTAAAGTCGATTGATGTTTCGTGTTGATTAACACTAGTTGCATAAAGATCATTCGTCAATTGTCGACCAAAAGTTACCTTATATTGTTCAAGCTTTGCGGCCCGTTCTTGAAGAAGTGGCTCATCACCATTAAAGATAAATGTACCGTCTTCCTTAAGTCCATGAGTAATTTCCATTTTGGCATCGGCAATCTTATCCCGAGTACCAAAGAATTCAATATGTGCTTCACCAATCATTGTAATTACCGCAAAATCAGGTGAAGTTAACTTACTAAGGAAGTCTAATTGACCGGGACGATCCATCCCCATCTCAACAACCACAACTTCAGTACTGGATTCCATGTTCAATAACGTTACTGGAACCCCAATTTCGTTGTTAAAATTGGCATGAGTCTTAGTAACATTCAATTGGGTACTAAGAATTGAAGCAGTCATATCCTTAGTAGTTGTCTTTCCGTTACTACCTGTAACAGCAACTACGATTGGATTGATCTTGTGTAAGTAGTACTTACTTAACTTTTGCAAGGATTCCAGCGGATCGTCAACAACTAAAATCGGTTGATTATCCTCAGTCGTAATATCATGATCACTTGCCCATAAAGATGCAACTGCGCCGTTAGCAAAAGCACTTCCAACGTATTGGTGGCCATCTTGTGCCCCCTGAAGTGGAATAAATAATGCTCCTGAATCAAGCTGTCGGCTATCAAATGCGACGCTCGTAATCTCAACATCTTTCCATTGTTCAATATTGTTTTCTGCGCCGATTGCCTTCGCAATTTCGGCCAATTTCATTTTCATGGAAAAGCTCCCTCTATCTCCTAATTATAAGTCTAGCCTATTAATTATATCACGTCATGAACAGATTAAAAAGACGAAGAGAGGGAGGAGGACTAAACTCGTTTTTGAGTTGTCGTCCCCCTCCCTTCTATGTTTTCTATTTACATCTCTTCAAGTCGTTTTATCCGATCCTCTAGCGGTGGATGAGTATCAAAGAGGTGTGCTAAACGACGATGCCGACTATTAAGTTCGGGATCGCTAATATATAGTGATGAACTGCTCGGTGGAACTTTTTCCATTGGCGCAGCATTTTCAAGCTTTCGCAATGCATTAATTAGGCCAAGTGGGTTCCGTGTTAGTTCAACTGAACCGGCATCAGCAAGATATTCCCGGTTCCGTGAAAGAGCCATTTGTGCAATCGACGCAGCTAACGGTGCCAAAATGACCAGCAAAATTGAACCAAAAATCATAATGATTCCCGGAGCATCATCGTCATCCCGATTAGAGCGAAAGCCGCCACCAAACCAATAAAAGAAGTTAACTAGGGATGAGATTGCTGCTGACAAAGCTAATGCAATTGTTTGCAGACGAATATCGTAATTTCTTACGTGACTCATCTCGTGTCCCATAACCCCTTCAAGTTCTTCCCGGTTCATTATCTGTAATAAACCGGTAGTTGCAGCAACTGCAGAATGTTCAGGATCATTTCCAGTTGCAAAAGCGTTGGGACTCGGATCATCAATGATAAATACCCGTGGCATTGGAACTTGGGCAACCATCGCCATATCTTCAACCACATGCCATAATTCTGGTGCTTCCTGAGCAGAATGAATCTCGCGGGCATTATTCATATTCATTACCACCTCAGTCGATTGACTAACCATTACTGAGATGTAAATAACTGTTATAATTCCGGCAATTATTATTCCACTCACTGGGCTACCTGCAAAGAGATAACCAAGTGCCGCACCGATTAAGGCTACCAACAAAAAGAAACCTGTTAAGACCAATACAGTTTTACGCTTATTCTTTGCAATTTGTTGATATAACATCTAAATCACCTAGTCATCAAATGAAACCTTTGGGACTTCTTTTGATTCTTTTGGTACTTGCAGGTAATCCATTTGCTTGAAGTGGTGAATCTTTGCCACAATGTTACTTGGGAAAGATTGAATCTTAGCATCAAGATTAGCCACAGTTGAGTTGTATAATTGACGAGAATAAGCAATTTTATTTTCAGTATTGCTTAATTCTTCCATTAAGGATTGATACTGAGTACTTGCCTTCAAGTCTGGATAATTTTCAGCAACTGCAAACAGTGACCGCAGAGTACCTGTCAGTTCGTTTGAGACGGCCATCTTTTGAGCACGATCATCATCTGGAATGTTCTCTAATTGGCTCCGTAATTGGGTTACCTTTTCCAGAGTATTTGCTTCATACTTGCTGTAGCCCTTAACTGTGGAAACCAGGTTAGGAATTAAGTCATTCCGTCGTTGAAGTTGAACATCAATCTGGCTCCATGATTCTTGAGCATGAGTCCTTAATTGTACCAGTCCGTTATATAGACCAGCATAAAGAGCAATCAACAGCACTACGATTACAATGACAATAATTGTAGCTACCATAATCTCTTCCTCCTCTAATTAATATTTAGTAGAATTTCTTACCTATGATACCAGAACTCACTTACCGAAGCGATAAAGATACCTGAATTTAGTAAAATATTAATCCGTTATGAATTGAGGAATACGCCGTAAATTATTAGTTCCTTCATCATAATCAATCGTTCGACTTAATTAAGGTTAGTATAGATTTTAATCCGGTTGATCCTTTATTCTTGTGGTATAGTAGAATTACGATTAATGGAAAGAGAGGATCTTAAAAATGACTAAGTACGTTGTTGAATTAAGTGAAGAAGATTACCAAATGATCAAGGACTGCCACTCAAAGAATCCTTCATTAATGAAGTCAATGGATGAAGCCAAGAAGGTTGAAAAGTAATTCACCCTTAGGCTTTGCCTGAGAATTAAATATCAGTACAACTACCATTCTGTTGTACATATAAAGAGGATCATAACGTCTGCACGATTCAAGCGTTATGATCCTCTTTATTTATAATCTATTATGAATTTCTTCCTGTAGTGTACTTACTACTGAAATTATGTTGTACCTGTTGTGGTGCTTGTTTGAAAGGCATCTTTTTAACAAAGTTCCCCCGAACCATCAATCGATGTGCACCAGTTTCATCACAGGTAATTAAAGTAATAATCTTATTTGGCGTATTGTTAACAACTTCAACCTGGGAAGGTGAGATTATCTTCCGTTGGTAAATTTTGTATTCATAAACATTCTTCAAATCGGTAATGTAAACCTTCTGGCCGATCTTTGACTTAGAATACAATGGTGAGAACAGTACCTTACTACCATTAGCCATGTTGTGACCAGCTAACGCATAGTTACCTTCACCCATCTTCATGTTTGGCCGTAATGTTCCGGCAGCTAAAGCTAACGTTGTGTTATCAACCCCATTAGCAATTGGAATTGTCATATCGATTGCCGGAACTGTGATTTCACCAATAATATTAATTGGCTGCTTCTTTGCCCGTGCCCGAGCGACTGTTTGTAAGCTTAGATCTTGAGCATTACTATAATCATAGTTTGCACTACTTTGCTTCCCTTGATTTCGCTTAATTGCTTGACGAGTAATTTGAGGACGATAGCTTTCGGTTAAGTAGAACTTAATTTGTTGGTTAAAGATCAGAACTACCGCAACTACTAATAAAATAACTACTGCAGTCCACCGAAGCCACCCACGACCTCTTTGCTTTTTTTGTTTCACCTTATATTCCCCTCGTTTTTTCAAGATATTGTTAGTATAACGTGTTTTAGTTTTATTTAACAGGAACTTTGCTTGTTAGTTTCCCGCATTGTTTGATGAATCTGGTCCTTGCTTATTACCTGGCCCGTTGGGATTTTGGCTTGGGTTACGGTTATCAAGCAGATATTCCTCAATCATCTTTACAATCTGCTTATTTTGGGGCAGATCAGAGTGTTGCGCATTATCCCCTGTAACTGTCATCGCCGTATAATGAGCTACCCGTTTTTGAAAAATATACTTCCCTGCCTGAACACTTTCTTCTGGAACAAGACCATCAGAATCATAATTTTCTGTTCCTGCAATCGAAAATACATTTAGACTTTGGGGAATTTTATTCCGATCCTTTTGTAGTTCAATAAACATCTGTGTTGGTTGAGTAATCGATGTTTCCTCAAAGTTATATGGCGTCCCTAGGGTCATCAAACTTTTTATCTTAATACCATCATCATTGTACTTAGAATAATAATGTTCTAACCAGTATGTCCATATCAATCCACCATTTGAATGCCCAAACGCCTTAAAATTATTAAAGTAGTATTGATCTGTCAATTCTTCAAAGGCACTATCAAGCATTGCGGCCTGCTTCTTGATATTAGAAAAGCCATCTTTATTATTCTGGAAGCTAATGATGATAAACGGTTCGTTATCATTCCTCGCAATTGTTCCGTTGTAGCTGATCTTACCGTTATTATAAACTTCCATCTTCAAGACACTATGCTTCCGATTAGTGTCTTTATTAAGTAAGCGAATTAACTGGTTAAACCGTTCTTTAGTTGCGGAACTACCTGGAACCATGATCACTGGCGACATTCGCGATTTCTCTTGAAGAGCTAAATACTTATTACTAGATCGCATCCAAAAATATGTTGGAATTGCAATCAGGACAAGGACAATAATCATTATTGATAGGATTCGCCGGCTTTTCGTTTGCGGATTAATTTTATTTTTTAACATCATAATCCACCTCCGAAGAATCAGCGAATAATGTCCGATCAAAATGATCAATTATCTTAACAAACGGAATAAAACACCATACATCAAACACAAATAAAGCTAATGTAAATAGTAATACCCACCAGTTACCGTTACTAGCAACGAAACTAATCAATGGTCCTGGTGTTCCTGTTAATACTGGGTACGGTGTTGGCGGAATCAAGTGAATTGCAATCGCTCCAGCAGCAATCAGAATATTAGCAATCGGTAAAAGAATAATTGGTAACAAATACAAAGGATTCATAATAATCGGCAAACCAATCATTGCTGCATAGTTAGAATTAAAGAGAGTTGGTATCAAGGTCCAGCGCGCAACTTGGTGTTGTCCTTGAGTTCGCGATGCAATGATTATTGCTACGGTTAAGGCAAGTAACAGTCCGTTACCTCCAAAATTAGCAAACGAATTATAAAGCGAACCCCCAAAGAAAGGATAAGGAATATTCCATGCTGAACCATGCCGCAATGCATAGCTCAAATTACTTGCATAAGGACTACCACTTAATATCATCCCTGCACTTGTTACTGATCCTAAACCAAGCCAGTCGAAAAGAGTAACCAATGTCATTCCAGCAATTGTCAGTAGAATTCCCTGGTTATTTTGTCCTGTTTGAATCATCTGTGCATATACGCCATATAACGTCTTACTTAGAAGTCCAAAATTGAGGATAAAGGTAAAGAGCACTGCTAAAAAAGTTGAAACAATCAGTGGCTTCATAGCGTATAACGATCGTTCACGAATTCCAATTATCTGATTGGTCTTCTGAAAATTTCTTTCGACACCGAGCCAATGATAGACTTGACCAACGGCATAGCCAATCAGAAGCGCGATCAGTAAACTGTGAGTTCCCAGAAGTCGCCAATTAAAGTCAACTGTATGATCGATCGTTATGTGGTCATACCGTAATGCAATAATTAGAATTGCTACAATTCCTGTTGCACCGGCTAACTGCGAATCACGATGGTAAATTCGTGCGGTATATTTGGCAGCAGCATATGCAACTAAGACACCAAACAAATTAAAAGTAATTTGTGTAATTCCTAAAAAAGCTGATTGCAAACCTGTCACCAACCATTCAGGAGCCCACCTGTCGATATAAGCGATGTTGAAGAAAAGTCCATTCTGACTTAAAAACGTCCGATAGATCATCTGCGCGAATGATCCGAGTAAAGCAAACGGAAATAGCATCGATAATGTTTGCCGGACTACTCGCAGAAATGAGCGATCGTTAAGTTTCATCACAAAGGTAACAAGACGTTGAAGCATAAAATCATTCCTTTAAAAATGCTATTTTCATTATACATATCTTAACGTTACCATGTTACAAAAATAAAAAGGCGTTGGGAAAATTCCCAACGCCTTTTTGAAACAATAAGTTAGTCTTACTTGAGACCGTACTTCTTGTTGAACTTGTCCACAGCACCATCTGCTTGAGTAAACTTTTGCTTACCAGTGTAGAATGGGTGTGAATCTGAAGTAACTTCAACCCGTACTAATGGGTATTCGTTACCGTCTTCCCACTTGATAGTTTCGCTTGAGGTTACAGTAGAACCTGAGAGAAACTTGTAGCCAGTAGATGCATCTTGGAATACTACTGGATGATAATCTGGATGAATTCCTTGTTTCATAATTTATTACGCTCCTTTTGCCATGAATCATTGCCTGAAACATAGATAATCAACCCTATCAGGATAACATGAATCAATTATCGATGCAATAGACTAATTAAATTTTTACTGAGGTGTCATCTTCAATAGAAACTTTAGCCCCTAAACGGTTAAGCTTCCAAACAATTCGATCATAACCACGAAGGATATTACCAGCATTATTAATAACAGTCTTACCTTCAGCCATTAAACCTGCAATTGTTAATGCGGCTCCTGCTCGAATTTCTCCGGCAGAAACTTCTGCTCCATGAAGGTGGTCAGTATGCTTAACAACGATCATTCCATCATGTGCTTCAATCTTCATTCCCATCTTTTGCAATTCAGGGATATGCTTAACCCGCTTTGGATAAATAGTATCAACAATTGTACTATCACCATCTGCAAGTGACATTAATGGTGTTAATGGTTGTTGCAAGTCGGTAGCAAAGCCTGGGAATGGCATTGTCTTAACATGAATTGCCTTGAGATGCTTAACCCGTGGCACAAAGATCTTGTCGCTATCAATTTGTAGATCAACACCCATCTCAATCATTTTACTGGTAAATGATTCCAAGTGTTCTGGGATAACATTATGAACCATCACACCATCACCAACAGCAGCTGCCATTGCAAGATATGTTCCGGATTCAATCCGATCCGCAATAATTGTATGGGTGTTCATTGATTGTAAAGTATCCACCCCGGTAATCCGAATAGTATCGGTTCCGGCACCACGAATTTGTGCACCCATGTTATTTAAGAATGTAGCCAAATCAATAATTTCTGGTTCCTTAGCTGCATTTTCAATGATGGTCGTTCCCTTAGCCCGAACAGAAGCCAAGATTGTGTTAATTGTTGCCCCAACTGATACCATATCTAAGAAAATCCGGGTACCATGAAGGCCATTTGGTGCATCAAGATGAACCGTGCCATTGTTCTCACTAACAGAAGCCCCTAGTGCCTTAAAGGCTTTTAAGTGTTGATCAATTGGTCGTGGTCCAATGTTATCACCACCAGGAAAAGTTAAAGTCGCCCGGTGAAAGCGTCCTAAAAGAGCGCCCATAAAGTAATAAGAAGCCCGTAAACTCTTAATTGCTTTACTTGGAAGTTCAGCTTCAATGATCTGAGTCGGATCAATTTCCAAAAATCCGTGCGTAAATGATGATTTTACGTTCATCGATTCCAAAATGATCATTAAGTTGTGAACATCCAAGATATCTGGAACAGTATCGAATTCAACTGGGGTATCAGCCAAAATTGCTGCTGGGATCAAAGCAACAGTACTGTTCTTAGCACCACCGATTGTAACTTCGCCCGAGAGTCGGTTTCCTCCTTGAATGATCATTCTTTTCATTGCCGTGTTTCCTCACTTAAAATTTTTATCTTTTTAATAATTTTCAATTTAATTTTAGCTAAATAGTGTTTGTTTCTTAATAAAACAATCAATAATAATGATAATTAATATTTTAACAAATTACAACCTTTTGCAGGCAATCTTAAACAATTTTGAAGCCCCGTTTTGATCAAAAAATGAGGACCGAGAAATAACCATGTTAAATCTCAGTCCCCATTAAAAATCACGAATTTTGCAACGCTTAACTTTGAAAAAATCTAGCTAATTAATCCTTGTTATCAAGGGCAGCCTTAACAAATGCCTTAAATAAACCTTCTGGGTGGTTTGGACGTGACTTGAATTCTGGGTGGTATTGAGCAGCAACAAAGAACTTCTTTTGTGGCAATTCAACAACTTCAACCAGATTTCTGTCAGGGTTAACACCAGAAACAACTAAGCCGTGATCTTCCATTTCTTGACGGTAGTCATTGTTAAATTCATAGCGATGACGGTGACGTTGACTGATCATCTTTTGGTTGTCATAAGCAGCAGCAGCAACTGTTCCTGGCTTCAACTTACATGGGTAAGCACCTAAACGTTGTGTTCCACCCATATCTTCAACATCTTCTTGATCAGACATCAAGTCGATGATGTTGTGTTCAGTGTTTGGATCAAATTCAGTAGAATTAGCATCCTTGTAACCAAGAACATCACGAGCAAATTCAATACATGCAGTTTGCATCCCTAAACAAATACCTAAGTAAGGAACATCGTTTTCACGGGCATACTTGATTGCTGTAATCATCCCTTCAACACCACGACTACCGAAACCACCAGGAACAAGAATACCATCGTAGTCTTTAAGAGTTTCAGCAACGTTTTCAGGGGTAATATTTTCAGCATTAAAGTGGTCGATGTCTACCTTGGCATCTACTGGGTAACCAGCATGACGAAGTGCTTCGTTAACTGAAATGTATGCATCTTGCAAGTCAGTGTACTTACCAACCATGGCAATCTTAACGTTCTTCTTCAGATCGTTTTCAATGTGGTTTACCATGTCTGTCCATTCACGCATATCAGCAACTGGGCAATCAAGGCCAAAGTGATCAACAACCAATTGATCCATTCCTTGCTTTTGTAAGTTCAATGGAATTTCATAAAGGGTATTAACATCCATTGATTCAATAACAGCCTTTGGATCAACATCACAGAATAAGGCAATCTTAGTCCGCATTTCATCAGTGATTGGCTTTTCAGTACGAACAACCAAGATATTTGGTTGGATTCCTAGGCCACGAAGTTCACGAACACTGTGTTGAGTTGGCTTAGTCTTCATTTCACCAGCGGCACGAAGATATGGAACTAATGTTGTGTGAATGTATAAGACATTCTTATCACCGACTTCTTCCTTCATTTGCCGGATAGCTTCCATAAATGGTTGTGATTCGATATCACCAACAGTACCACCAATTTCAGTGATTACTACTTCAGCATCTGTACTTTCACCGGCACGCTTAATCTTGTCCTTGATAGCGTTAGTAATGTGAGGAATTACTTGAACAGTCCGACCTAAGTAGTCACCACGACGTTCTTTCCGTAAGACTTCAGAGTAGATCTTACCGGTAGTAACGTTGGAGTACTTGTTTAAGTCGTTGTCAATGAAACGTTCATAATGACCTAAATCCAAATCAGTTTCAGTACCATCATCAGTAACGAACACTTCACCGTGTTGGTATGGGCTCATTGTTCCTGGGTCAACGTTAATGTATGGGTCAAATTTTTGAATGGCAACCTTCAAGCCACGGTTCTTCAAAAGACGGCCAAGGGAAGCTGCTACAATTCCCTTTCCTAGTGATGATACAACTCCACCGGTTACAAAAATGTATTTAGTCATCGCGTATTTTCTCCTTTTTTGTTTTGTATGGGGTTAATAAACAGAAAAGACTCCCCATTTCCATTGAAATAGGGAGCCAACATTTTAACGAACGATTACCTGTAATTTACAGGCGCCCAAGAAAGATGATACAGGCTCGCCCTCAGATAGTCAAGAACAAAATCTCAAAAATTATTCTTCGTCATCATCGTCGTCGTCTTCATCTTGCAGTTCAGATAATTGACCTTCAATACCATCATCAAGGCCATCATCTTCACTGTAATCATCATCGTCGTCATCATCATCGTAATCGTCTTGATCGTCATCATCCTGATCATCAAGATCTTCGTCTTCAGGATCATCGTTGTCGTAGTCGATTACGTCATCATCAGAATTAGAGTCAGCTAAGAAGGCATTAACCTTACGACGCTTCTTCTTTGGACGATCGTCTTCTTCTTCATCTTCATTTTCACCAACGGTTGCTTCGTCGATGGATTCGTATGGGTACCATGCACGTAGACCCCAAGTGTTATCACCGAGGGAGATAAAACTGCCGTCAATGTTCAAATCAGTGTAAAACTGTGAAAGTCGTTCACGAATCTCTTCATCACTCTTACCAAGGTATTGTTGAACTTCGTTAGTTAAATCAACAAATGCCATTGCTTCGCCGTGGTGTGCGAGAATAGCGTGGGCAACTTCGATCATTGAAAGTTCTGATTTGTCTTGGCCGTCAAAAATCTTTAAATCCAAATTGGTGCACATCCCTTC
>JAHLFK010000058.1 GCA_018883805.1 Candidatus Limosilactobacillus merdavium
TACTACATTGACTACTTCAATTACGAGCGAATTTCCTTAAAAACAAAAGGTATGACCCCGGTTGAATACCGAAATCATACCTTGACAGCTTAAATATTCAAATTTGTCTAACTTTTTTGTTGCACTTCAAACTCTTCAGGCCTTTTACATATTTAATCAATATTCAACAAATCTTGTGGCTTATGAAGTGGATAATCAGCATCTTTGATGTTCTCAGGTTGGGATGAACCATAAAGTGCACCAGCGAATTTGATTCCTGCGTTGTGGGCTGCCTTCAAATCGTTAATTGTATCCCCAACGTAAACAGAGGATTCAGGGGTGGCGCCCATTTTCTTCATTGCCAGTAAGATTGGATCTGGATCTGGCTTATGCTTAGTGGTTAATTCTTCGGTAACGGCAACATCAAAATACTTCGTCCAATCATAGTCGTTAGCAAAGTGACCTTCGTAGTCTTCACGAACCTTAGATGTCGCGATTGCTAGTTTTGTGTCTGGACGAGCAGCTAGGCCAGTAACCATTTCCTCAATTCCAGGGAAAACAGTAACTAAGTTTTCACGTTGGAAAGAAAGTTCACGCCATTCAGCGACCATTTCAGGGATGTCTTCTTCCTTCACACCACCTTGGCGGAGGGAGTCAGCACCGGTAATTCCAAAGAGCTTCCGTTTTAAGGAATCAACTTGATCAGCTGGAACATGGTAGCCATGCTTTTCCATTACATCAATCATTGGTGGCATATATTTTTCATAAGTGTTAATCAATGTACCATCAATATCAAAAATGAAGTTTGTAATTTGGTGTGCCATAAAGTAAACCTCGCAATCATAACAAACTGGGGAAAACCCCAAGAGCCTAGATGGATATAATTAGACTCTATAAACAAAAAAGTGCTATACAACCTTATTGTATAACACTTAGTACATGGAATTAACCATTCTCTACTTCTTTAATGAAATCGGCAAGGTGCTTGTAGTAAACGTCAGGATTATCAACCATGTGGTGGTGACCACCGTTTGGAGTAGTGACGAACTTAGCATTTGGAATCAATTCAGCCATCTTCTTACCTGTAGCAAGAGGCATTGATTCGTGTTCACCGAAAGTAATTAGGGTTGGTACCTTAATGTTCTTTAATTGATCACGGAAATGCCAATCCTTCAACTTACCAGTAATGACAAACTCATTATCACCTTGGAAGGCGTTGTAAACTGCACTACCACCAATATCCTTGAGGTGATAAAGCTTAGAAGGTTGCTTCCGGTCAATGAAGTTTTCGTTCATTACTTGAACGTATTCTTGGTACTTAGGATTGCTGTAATCATTCTTAGCTTCGCAATCCTTCATGAAGTCAACAGCTTCTTTAGGAAGGGTCTTTTCTCGTAATTCATTAACATGCTTAACATAATCTTGAATTTCATCGACCATTGACGAAATGATGGCCCCTTTTAAGTGTTGACCATACTTAACTGCATATTCCTGAACGAGAAGGCCACCCCAACTTTGGCCGATAAGGTAGAAGTTATCAAGACCAAGCTTTTCCCGGACTTCATCAACTTCATCCAAGAAGTAATCATAAGTGAGGTACTTCTTGGCAATTTCAGGATCAGAATAATCAGGTTGGTCGGAGTACAATGAACCAAGTTGATCGTACATTGTTACTTGAACGTTCAATCCTTGCTTCTTTAATTGTTCAGCGGCATCTTCCCAGTACTCGTGATTACCACCTGGACCACCATGAAGGGCTAACAAATGAATGTTGCCTTCACCTTGAGTGTTTGTCCAAAGATGATAGCCATTGTCGAGGGTAATGATCTTTGTTCCTGTTTTCATGTACTCAATCTCTCCTTTGCACGTATTTTTATACGATATAAAAGATATTTTAGCACAATGAAGGCAGGCTTGTGAAAAACTTCGATTCAAAAGTTCCTTTATAAAGTGGTTACACTCGGAATTAGAAGAGACCCATCTGCCGTTTTAACCCGATATGAGATTTCTTCATTTCCCCGTAATGTCGCACCAAAATCGGTACTATAGATGATTAGTCCCAGTTGGTGTCCCTTAAGTAGGTGGTGGAAAATTGGCTGGAATTCAAGATGTAATTTCACAAATTCGTTCGGTGACAATTCATCAACCTGGGCAGCGCTGTGCCGGTTTTGAAGATTAATATGGCCGTCAGCAATGACCTTGAAAGAACTATCCTTCTTTTGAAGACGGAATTCGCGAAGATCATCAGTTGCCCAGTGATAGCCTAATTGCAAGCCGCCACGGTTCATTAATACTGGTGAAGCAGTTAATCGCTTAGTCTTACCAAAGTCTACTAATTGGGCACTAAGTAAACCATGATCAGCAGATGAAGCAACGGTTACATTGACTCCTGGAGTACCGCGAAGAAGGAGATCCTGACTTGCTGGAGCAGTCTTTAATTTGTATGAGAACTTCCCATCATCTGCAATTAACGCTTTTTGCCAAGCGTCATTATCTTCGCACCACTTACTAAAAATAGCGGGTGATTGGTGATCATTAAACTGAAATTCTGTTGAATCTTGCGCAGAATCAGGAGTTAATTCCGTTTTATTAAAGTAGAGCGTCTTGGCTTCGTCAGTGGTCCATTGGTTATAAGCCCACCAAGTTTCCGGACGGGTATTGTCTTGAACCAGCACCTTTGGCAATGTCTCATCAGCATGGTTATCCCGCTCCCACAACTTATTAGCTAGCCAGAGATTGACCATTTCAGAAAAGTCGAGTGATTGGAAAGCATTGATATAAATGTGTTGTCCTTGGTGCAAAATTAACTTGCTAGTGACAGGAAGACTCTGCAATCCATCATAGAGAGCCTTAACGTTGCTTGGTTTAACGTTAGTATCGTTGAGGCCGTGAACCATCATGACATCGGCCTTGATGTTCTTAATGAATGGCCGGTAATTCCGGTTTGCCCAGAAGGCATTATAGTTACCCGTCTTCCGATCCATTGCTTGAGCAAGGCCAGCGATATATTTAGTGTTAGTTTCTTCGATCCGATGGTAATCAGCGGGTCGCTTTGTACGACTAAAGGTTTCGTCTGCGAGAACATCGGCATCTTCACCCTGGAAACCGCCAGCAGCACGGACAAGCCCATTTTCCCGATAATAGTCATACCATGAGGAAATTGCCGCTTCACTAATAATTGCTTTTAGTCCGGGAACACCAGTAGTAGCAACCGCAGTAGCTAATGTTCCAAGGTAAGAACGGCCAGTCATTGCGACGTTGCCATTACACCACCAAGCCTTAACTTGGATACCACTATGGCGGTCAGTAAAGGCAACCCGATCACCATGAAGCCATTCAACGACAGCTTTCATTGAATCAGTTTGTTCAGGGGAACCACAAGTTTGAAGACCATCAGAATCCTTGGTTCCAATTCCGGCAGAGTAGACAATTGCATAGCCACGAGCTGCCAAATAATTATTCAATGTGTATGCAGGAGTTGATGAAAAACTCTCCGTTGGCTTTTTACATTCACCCTTGATTTCTCGATGGGTAAACTTCTTAGGAAAACTTGGCTCAGCAGGTGCATCATCACCAGCAACTTTATGGGTTAGGGGATGATTGACGTGGTGAGTTGCTTTGTCACCCCATTCATCATTGGTCCCCTGATTGTATGGACTGGCAGTGAAAATGGCAGGTACTTTTAAGCTATTATTACTATCAACCGGCCGCATGATTTCTGCTTTAACAAGGTCCGCTTTCCCATCAAAGTCAGTATCCATGTCAGTTTCAATGTAGACTACTTCACGGATAAACTTGCTAGGATCGAATGAAGCTAGTGGCTTTCCATTCAGGTAAAGCGGCTTCTTATAAACTGGTAATTTATATGACCAAGCCATAAATCCTTCACTGGTTAGCTGATCGATGAAGGATTGACCATTTTTGTTCCGGGTATTAAGCAGGAGGTAGAAAGCATCAACCACATCCCCAGTGGACCAGCTTGTGTGTTGTACAAAAGGCAACCCAATATGAGCCCAATCTTCGAGGGGATGGTTAAGGTCAAAGTCAACTGCTGGTTCAAAGTTAAGCAGTTGGAAAGCAACAAGGTAGAAAATATCCGTTGTTAAAGGTTGATTGCGTTCTAGCCATTCGTCAATTGCGAGATCTGGAGTTGCCAAGAGATCGTGCAGCCATTGACGGACAACGATTGGCTGTTCACTTGCCATATGGATTCGTGAAAGAAGAGTCAACCACATTTGAGTTGGATCCAATTCAGTAGCCTCGTTGGCCTTTACCAGACGGAGTTGCTTTAGTTCTTTAAGCTTCTGTTCCGAACTTGTCTTAGTAATACTAAATTGATTTATACGCATGGTAACCACCTCATGAGATTTTGTTATTGTTAAGTTAAATTATTTTTGAATTAATGGTGCCTAATTGGAATGAACTTGTTATTAGCAATGAGTTCATAATTGTTCACAGGCAGGTGCTCTAATAACCATTATCCCACAACTAAAATGTCATGGCATTGTAACTGCTGGAGAAGTGATTTAAGGGTATAATTAATTAGCTATCTTTGTACGAAAAAAAAAGAGAACCACGAGGGAAGAAAATGGCAAAAAATATCTTGGAATTTAAACATGTTGGTAAGCATTACGATGAAAATGTCGTTCTTCGCGATATTAACTTTGAAATTGAAGCGGGAAAATTCTACACCTTACTAGGCCCTTCAGGCTCAGGTAAGACAACAATTTTACGAATTATCGCTGGCTTTGATCAGGCCAGTAGTGGGGAAGTCCTTTTTGATGGTCAGAAGATCAATAATGTTCCAGCAAATAAACGACAAGTGAATACTGTCTTTCAGGATTACGCACTTTTCCCTCACATGAATGTTGCTGAGAATGTTGCTTTCGGCTTACAAATTAAAGGGGTTAAAAAGTCAGTAATCAACGAGCGAGTAGAGCAGGCCCTTCATCTGGTACGGCTTGATGGTTACGGTAATCGTGAAATCACTGCAATGTCAGGTGGGCAACGGCAACGGGTCGCGATTGCACGGGCGATTGTTAACCGGCCTAAGGTATTGCTTTTAGACGAGGCTCTTTCAGCACTTGATCATAAGTTGCGGGTAGATATGCAGCGTGAATTACGGCAGCTGCAACGTCAATTAGGGATTACCTTTATTTTCGTTACCCATGATCAAGAAGAAGCGTTAGCAATGAGTGACCAAATTATGATTATCAATGACGGTAAGATCCAACAAACAGGTACTCCGGTTGATATTTATGATGAACCATTGAATCATTTTGTCGCTGATTTTATTGGTGAGAGCAATATTGTCCCTGGTGTGATGAAGGCTGATTACCTCGTGAACATTAATGGGCAAGATTTTGAGTGTGTTGACGCGGGGATGCGGCCAAACGAAAAGGTTGAAGTAGTTATTCGTCCTGAAGATTTGGACATTACCTCAGTAGAAGAAGGTCAATTAAAGGCAACAGTCGATACACAACTCTTCCGCGGGGTTGATTACCAGATTACTGCACATGACCAGCGGAATCAT
This sequence comes from Candidatus Limosilactobacillus merdavium, assembly GCA_018883805.1. Lineage (GTDB taxonomy): Bacteria > Bacillota > Bacilli > Lactobacillales > Lactobacillaceae > Limosilactobacillus > Limosilactobacillus merdavium. Next base: position 5,513 of record JAHLFK010000058.1, read on the forward strand.
GAATGGAAAATTAATTCGATTCACAAAACAACAGTGGGAGCCCAAGTGGGAATTACTTTTGATCCCGAGGACATTCATGTTATGCGTTACAACGAATCGGAAGAAGACTTCGATGCGCGGCTGGACAGTTATGAGGAGGATGAGGAATAATGCGACAGAAAGTAATGTTTATTGTTCCGTACGCCTTGTGGATTGCGCTGTTCGTAATTGCACCGCTAGCTTTGATTTTTTACCAATCATTTTTTGATATCAATCATCAGTTTACATTTGCCAATTATCAAGATTATTTAACATCAGCTACATACCTAAAGATGACACTTAACTCGGTCTGGTATGCTACTTTGATTACTGTAGTAACGTTGGTGATTAGCTATCCGACAGCGTACGTTTTGGCTCATTTACAGAATCGGCAATTTTGGTTATTGATTGTCATTCTACCAACTTGGATTAACTTATTACTTAAAACCTATGCCTTTATTGGCCTCTTTTCACGGACTGGTTCAATTAACCAATTCCTCCAATTTGTGGGATTAGGTAGTCATCAATTACTCTTTACTGATGCCAGTTTTATGTTTGTTGCGGCCTATATTGAAATTCCGTTTATGGTTTTGCCAATCTTTAACGCCCTCATTGAAATTAACCCATCACTAGTGAATGCTAGTAAGGATCTCGGGGCGACTTCTTGGCAGACCTTTCGTAAAGTTATTTTTCCTCTTTCAATGCCTGGGGTTAAGGCAGGAATTCAAGCTGTCTTTATCCCATCACTGTCCCTCTTTATGATTACGCGGTTGATTGGTGGTAACCGAGTAATTACCTTAGGGACCGCGATTGAGGAACACTTCTTGACTACACAAAACTGGGGGATGGGTTCAACCATTGGTGTCGTTTTAATCTTGGCAATGTTCATCGTAATGTTCATTACAGGTGATACCCGAGAGAAAGGAGGTCGGCATTAATGAAACACAAAATTTCATGGGGAAAGATCTATCTTGGATTAGTGTTTGTGATCCTCTACGCGCCGATTCTTTATTTAATGATTTTCTCCTTTAGCGCAGGCAAAACAATGGAAAGGTATCACGGCTTTTCATTCCAACATTATGCTGATCTATTTGCTGATTCCCGGATGATTACAATCGTGATTAACACAATTCTGGTAGCGGTGTTGGCGTCCTTGATTGCGACCATTATCGGAACTCTTGGTGCTTTGGCAATCAAAGAAACACATGGGACCTGGCGGAATAGTCTGCTTTCCTTAAACAATGTATTAATGGTTTCACCTGATGTTATTATCGGTGCCAGCTTCTTAATCTTCTTTACTGTTCTTGGAATTAGACTTGGCTTTGTATCAGTATTACTGAGTCATATTGCTTTTTCGATTCCGATTGTAGTTTTGATGGTGTTACCAAAATTAAATGAATTGTCACCAACATTGGTGGATGCAGCGTATGATCTAGGTGCATCGCGGTGGCAGGCATTATCTCGGGTAGTTTTACCGGCGATTACGCCAGGGATAATGGCTGGTTACTTCATGGCACTAACGTATTCATTAGACGACTTTGCAGTAACATTCTTCGTTACGGGGAATGGTTTCTCAACTCTTTCTGTGGAAATTTATTCTCGAGCACGTCAGGGAGTTAACCTTGAAATTAACGCTCTATCAACGTTAATGTTTATCGTTTCCTTAGCCCTGGTAATTGGTTATTACTTCATCAGTAAGCATGCTGGACGACGACAACGGATTGTTGCGGTTAAGGAGGGTGATGCTCAATGAAAAAACTTTGGGGAGCACTCTTCGGGATTATCGCTCTATGTTGCCTATTAGCACTTGGCGATTATTTGATGAACCGGCAAACTAACAGTGGCGGTGGACGGACTTTAACCGTTTATAACTGGGGAGATTATATTGATCCGACGTTAATTAAAAAGTTTGAGCGACAGACTGGTTATCATATTGACTACGAAACCTTTGATAGTAATGAATCGATGCTGACAAAGATTCGTCAAGGGGGAACAAACTATGACGTTGTGATCCCAAGTGAATATACTGTTCAGCGAATGAAAAAAGAACACCTCTTAGCCCCATTGGGTCATAAGAAATTGAGTAACCTTCATTACATTGATCCACGGTTTATGAATAGGAATTTTGATCCAGATAATAAATACTCAGTTCCTTATTTCTGGGGAACTCTGGGGATTGTTTATAACGATCAGAAGGTTAATGCGCAAGACGTGCAGCATTGGGAACAATTATGGAATCCAGAATTTAAAAATAATCTGTTGTTAATTGATAGTGCTCGTGATGTCTTTGCAATGGCATTAATTACTCAGGGTAATTCAGTAAACACGACTAATTATCGTAAACTCAAAAACGCCCAACATCATTTGCAACAACTAACGCCTAATGTTAAAGCGGTAATTGCGGATGAAATGAAAATGTACATGGAACAGGATGAAGCTGCGGTAGGGGTAACTTATTCGGGGGATGCCCGGGAAATGATGAGTGTTAACCACCACCTCCACTATGTTGTTCCGAGTGAGGGTAGTAATATCTGGTTTGATAATATGGTCATTCCTAAATCTGCCAAGAATAAGGCAGCAGCGTATGAATTTATTAACTTCATGCTAGAGCCGAAGAATGCGGCTAAAAATGCTGAGTATGTTGGTTATGCAACTCCTAATAAAGCTGCTAAAAAGCTACTACCACATTCGGTTACTGATGATCAACAGTTCTATCCACCCGAATCAACAATGAAGCATCTGCAAACCTACAAAGATCTTCCTCGTCGTGTTCTAGGTGAATACAACGATCTCTTTCTTGAATTTAAGATGTTTAAAAAGTGAAGCTAGAAAACAACAAAAAGGATCTCCAATATTCTACTGGAGATCCTTTTTACTATCTGATGAAATTATTAACGACCATCGTATTTACTTTGAATGGTAAAGTGCTTATCAATGTGAACATGAGGCTTCTTGGTGACATCAGCACCATAATACTTCTTAGCTAACCGGGAGAGGGTTCCGTTCTTTTTCAACTTTGCTAACTCGTCGTTAACCTGCTTTTGAAGCTTCTTATCCTTCTTATTCATTACGATCCCTTCACCTTTACCGTCTTCGTTGGTAGTGAAGTACATACCCTTTTTAATCTTTAAACCACTGTTAGGTGCAGCTGCTAGTGCAAGCTTTTGCAGGTAGTAGTCGTTCATAATGTAGTCAGTTTTACCTGAGGCAACATCACGCATGTAAACATCATTAGAGACGTTATCGTAGTTGACTAATTTGGCACCTAATTGTTGGGAAAGACGTTGGTAACCAGTTCCGGCTTCACCAGCGGCCTTCTTTCCTTTCAAATCTCTCCAACTGTTGATGCCAGAATCATCACTCTTACGAACAATTAGGGCGTTGAATGAGTGCTTGATTGGGGTTGACATCAAGTATGACTTGGGGAGATTGCAAAGTCGTCAACTGCCATATCAGCTTTGCCTGTTTTGACAGCAGTTAGCATTCCATCAACACCATATTCCTTAAACTTAACTTTCTTATGAAGTCCTTTAGCAACTGCGCGGATAACTTCGACATCATAACCAGTTAACTTTTTAGTTTTCGGATCATGGTATGAGGTTGGATAAAGGGTCCCTGAGGTTGCAACAGTCCAGGTATCTTTATCTGCAGCACTTTTACGACTACATGCTGATAGGCCAACCACAATCAATACCAGAGCTGAAAATAACAGCAATAAATTTCTACGTTTCATTAATATCCTCCTTGCACTAAACAACTATTTCTCGTTTGAAGCAAAGTTGAATTCTTCTTCAGACCAGCGTTCGATCCATCCTAAAACACAGCAGACTAGCCAATAGATAATAGCAATTTCGATGTAAATAGTCATATAGTCCTGGCTTGCTCCAGCAACGATTTTTGCTTTCATGAACATTTCAGAAACCGTAATCATTGCCGCTAGTGATGTTCCTTTAAACATGTCGAGCATAACGTTACCTAATGAAGGTAGGACGATCCGAAAGGCTTGCGGCAGGATAATGTAAATCATCATTGTAGAATATGGTAATCCTAACGCCCGTGAAGAGTCATACTGCGATTGGCTAACCCCTTTTAGCGCTGAACGATAATATTCCGCTAAAAAGGCACTTGGTACGACGGTGAACGAAACGATTGCTGCAGGCATTGCGTCCATATTGATCCCAAAATAGGTGAGAAAAAGGACAACTAGTAGAGGTACACCACGGAAAAATGAAATGTAGAAGCGGGCAATCCATGACAATACTTTAGATTTTGAAATTCGCAGCAGCATTACAAAGATACCGACAATATTTGCTAGGGTAAAGCAAATTACCAGTAAGAATAATGACAGGGGCAGACCACTGAGAATAGTTGGTAGCGAACGAAAAGCCAATGGCGCATCGAAAAATCCTGGAATGGAAAGAAATTTGGCCCAGCCCAAATTTAGTCATCTCCCTTGAAATTTATTAACTAAAGTATAGTGAAGTGAAAACTCTTTTACAAGATATTTAGTACGGATTATAATGTAAGTGTTTATTTGTCATGGGTTAAATAGAAAGAAAGTGTTCTTGTGAATATTAGAACAATGCTACTAACCTTACCGGCCTACCAGTTAGCCCAGCTTGTACGGACCGGTCAAGTTACTAGTGAAGAGTTAGTTCAAGCGGCCCTAGACCGAATCGAACAGCAAAATCCTAAACTAAATGCGGTGATTCATCTACGGTCAGCCGCAGCGCTTAAAGAAGCACGACAGCTTAAAGATAACGGTCAACCATTTTTGGGAGTACCAATTCTCATTAAAGGTTTAGGTCAACAATTAGCTGGTGAACCAGATACCAACGGTAACAAGCTTTTTAAAAACAATATTGCTAAGGAAAGTAGCAATTTCGTTAAAGCCTTGCAGCAAGCGGGCTTTATTATCATTGGACAAACTAATTTCCCTGAATTCGGGTTTAAGAACGTTACCGACGATCAGCTCTTTGGTTCCGCGCGTAACCCTTGGGATAGCCAGTATACTCCTGGCGGTTCTTCAGGCGGGTCAGCTGCTGCGGTTGCTGATGGCTGGGTTCCATTAGCTGCTGGGAATGACGGTGGTGGCTCGATCCGTATTCCAGCTTCCTGGAATGGTTTAATTGGACTAAAGCCAACGCGTGGTCGAGTACCGACTGGGCCTGATAGCTGGCGTTCTTGGCAAGGGGCATCAATTAATTTTGCCCTTACCCGGACTGTAAAGGATACAGCAATGTTGCTTGATCAGTTACAGACCGTTCAGCAGTCTGCCGTCTTTCAAACACCACTTTATCGTCCTGGCTTTGTGGATGCTCTGCAAACACCACTTCCTAAAATGACAATTGGTTATACTACAAAGTCACCAGTAGGAACCCCAGTTAGTGATGAAGCAAAGCAAGCAGTTATGGACGCGGTGAAGTTCTTACGCCAGCAAGGATTTAAGGTTCAGAAAATGTATGATCCGGTGGATGGAATTAAGTTAATGCGGTCATACTACTTAATGAATGGTGCTGAAACTGCCGCAATGTTCCAGAATGTTCAAAAAGCGATGAATCGTCCAATTACTCGTAATGATATGGAACTTTACACTTGGGCACTTTGGCAGATGGGGAAGAATATTAAAGCTGCTGATTACAGTCAAGCACTGAGTTCGTGGGATCAAGCTTCCGCACAGCACACCGCAATGCACGAATTTTACCCACTCTTCTTAACACCAACTACTGGTCAGCCAGCGCCACGGGTTAATGATCCGGATCGTGTAGAATATATTGAACAAATAAAGCATATTAATGAATTGACTGCAGGTGAACAACGGCAGCTAATTTATGATCAATGCCTACCTGGATTAGCTCAGGCACCATTTACCGAGCAAGCTAACATGACTGGTGAGCCAGCAATCTCACTCCCAACAGCAATGAGTTCACAAGGTACACCGATGGGAATCCAATTTATTGCGGCTAAGGGGAATGAAGCCCTTCTGTTGCAAATGGCAAAACTCTTTGAAGATCAGCGTCGCTTCAAGCTACTAAACCCGGTTCCTAATGTCGATTAGTTGAATTTGAATTTAAAATATTAAAAGGATGAGATCGAGTAGATTCCCGATCTCATCCTTTTGATTTAATTTTACTTCAATCTCTTTTGATCCATCCGTTTTACGGCATAGAAGATTGGAAGACCAACGATTACGATACCGATGAAGAGAAGAACACCGGCAGGGTCATTGAAGACTTCACTGACTAATACGAAGATACCACCGGCAATTGCAATAATTGGAACGAGTGGGTAAAGGGGAGTACTAAATGGACGTGGCCCCTTGTTCTTCTTTCTCAAGATAAAGATACCGAAGAAAGCTAATAGGTAGAAGCAGTAAACAGTGAAGACACAAAGATCCGATAAGTGATCTGGGTCGAAGAAGAACATCATTACAGTAGCGAGAGCAACGATAAACAAGGTTGCGATCACTGGCGACTTACCCTTTGGAGTAACGTACGATAAGAAGCGTGAAAATGGTAAGTCACCGCGCCATGCCATTGCGTAAACAATCCGGGGGAAGGTAATCATTTTACCGTTTAGGGTTCCCATCATCGAGATAATAATCCCGGCCGAGAGAAGCTTACCACCGATGGCACCAAAGGCCTTAGTTGCAAGGTAGGCAGTAGCGTTTTCGCCAAGACGGTGAATTAAGTTAACGGGGAGGAACTTAAGAATTCCAATAGTGATTAATGTGTAAATTACTAATACCGCTGTGATCCCTAAGATGATTGCTTTAGGGAGGAGCTTTTGTGGGTTCTTCATTTCACCACCAAGGTTAGCGATTAAGATCCAACCATCGTAACCGAATAAGGTAGCTAAAACGGCAACCCCGAAACCACCAGTAGCGTGTTGGACTTCAGTAACGGTTTGACCAAAGGCATGTTGGTTACCAAATAATAGTCCGAAGATAATGATTGCAGCGATTGGAATCATCTTACCAGCAGTTGTGATGATAGCGAAGATCGCCCCAACCTTGTTTTCAAACAAATTCATGATTCCGATTGCCAAAACTGTGATAACGGCTAATGGAATCCGCCAGGCGGCACTGAGGCCGAAGAAGTTTGCCATTAAAATACTCATGAAACCGGCAACCGATGCAATAATTGCTGGACCGTAAACGATCACCTGCATCCATCCGGCAAGGAAGCCTAAAATTCGTCCATACAGGTTTTCAATGTAGACATATAAACCACCAGTGTAAGGCATCTGAGCACCAATTTCGGCAACTGTTAGTCCACCGGTTAAAGTAATAATCCCACCGAAAACCCATGCAGCAATGGCGAGGGTTGATGAGCCGGCACTATCCAAAACTGATCCTTGCTTAAAGAAGATCCCTGAACCAATAATTGTCCCGACAACAATCGAGATTGCCGACCAAAAACCTAACGACCGTTTTAATTCTTCTGTTGGTTGATTATTCATCGCCATTCCTCCAATTCAAATTAGGCATAATAAAAACCGGGTTCACTGTTAATCATCTGGAAGGTGCCAAATGATTAAGTGAACCCGGTTACGTATTAAACCGTTCTATAGGTACACTAAAATCACTCAGCCTCGGATAGAGCTAGAGGCTGAGGAGGAAGATTGTTGCAATTGGTTATTGAATACTAACATTGATCTTTCTCCTTTCGTGTACTTGATTTTTCTTAGAATACCATTAGAAATCTAATTTGGCAACCCCTTTTATTAAAAAATCCTTGGCTTTTATTTTGCCAAGGATTATAAGGCTTAATGTTATATTGCAACATTGCCTAATCGCGGAAATCAACCAGAGCCTTAGACTATCCATTCAGGCTCTCAAGAAGGTTGATTCCCAGCTTAGTTATTCTTTATTCTAAAGCAAATCCACTTATCTCCTTCAGTGAAAATCATAATCAAGCAGGAGAAGAGAACCACTGCACCCCATTCAGCAAGGCTAATTCCAGTAACGTGGAATGCAGTTTGCATGAACGGTACGTAAGTTAAGATTAACTGAAAGATAATCATTAACCCAATGACACCCCAAGCGTTCTTGTTGATGTCGTTTAGTTGAGTCAATCCATACTGTTCAGTCCGGATACTAAAGAAGTAGAAGACCTTACTAATAACAATTGTGTTGACCATCATTGTTGTGGCACTAATTTCACTTGCACCGGCGTGGATAAACCATTCGTAACCAATTAGGGCAAAGATTGCCATTAATGCGGAAACGTAGCCCATTTGGAAAAGGTCGTGGCGATTCATCAATCGTTGAGTCATTGGACGTGGAGAACGTTCCATAATGCCGTCTTCTGCCTTTTCAAAGACAAAGGCGAATTGGATTGTGATCGCAGCGATTAAGTTAATCCACAGCAACTGGGCAGGTTGAAGGGGTACTTGTTGCCCAGTCAAAACTGAGAAGGCAACTACTAGTCCTTCAGCAAAGGAGGTTGGTAGGAGGAAGAGGATACTCTTCTTGATGTTATCGTAAATCCGCCGACCTTCTTTAATTACCGCTGCCATAGTAGCAAAGTTATCATCACCAAGGATCATATCAGCAGCGTCTTTAGCCACGTCAGTACCCTTGATTCCCATTGCAACACCAATGTCAGCCTTCTTTAGTGCTGGAGCATCGTTAACCCCATCACCAACCATTGCAGTGACTTGTTGCTGGTTTTGTAAAGCTTCCACAATTTCTAACTTGTTTTGTGGAGTAGTTCTGGCGAAGACCTGGTTATTAACTGCAGCAGCTTCTCGTTCCTTAGCTGAGAGTTTATCCCATTCAGCACCAGTGATTGCGTTGATTGGACCATTAGTTAATCCTAATTGTTTACCAATTGCCCGAGCTGTTTGTGGGTCGTCACCAGTAATCATCTTAACGTGAACACCAGCAGTATTCATCTTCTTCAAAGCAACGATTACTTCTTCTCGTGGTGCATCAAGCAAGGCCGCTAAACCAAGAAGTTTAATTCCCTGGTAAAGTTGGTCATGTTCAACTTCTTGTAGATCTTGACCAGCTGGTACTGGTTGATAACCAACAGCGATTACCCGTTTACCCTCACTTGACCAATCGTTAACCTGTTTTTCCCACTTTGCAGTATCAAAGCTTGGGTCTTCCTTAGCGGCCATTTCAAATAACTTATCAGGAGAACCCTTAATGAAAATCACTTTTTCATGAGTTTCTTGATTTTCAGTTAATTCAGCAATGTACCGATAGTCAGAATCGAAAGGTAAGAGGTCGATCCCAGTGAACCTAGATGAGTAATCAGGACCATATGCCTTGTGATAAAGCGTTAAGAAGGCACCATCAGTTGGTTCACCGTTAATGTGCCAAGCACCATTGTTTTCGCTTAAAACTGTATCGTTAGCTTGGTAACCAGCTTCCACGAAGAGTTGCAATTGCTTGTCCATCGTTGCCTTTTTACCATTGAGTTCAATTTCACCGTTTGGGGCATAACCGGTTCCGGAAACTTGGTAATGTTGATCACCAACCCAGAGTTCAGTCGCGGTCATTTCGTTTTTCGTTAATGTCCCGGTCTTATCAGTGGCAATTACGTCAACAGAACCAAGAGTTTCTACGGCTGGCATTGACTTGATAATTGTCTTGTACCGCTTAGCCATCTTGCTAATACCGAATGCAAGGATTACTGAGGTGATTGCAGGTAAACCTTCTGGAATCGCACCAACCAGCATCGCAACAACGGCTAAGGCTAATGCAGGCAGTGAGTAGATCTTTAAGATGAAACCAACGATGAAGACGATGATTGATGTGGTAATGGTAATGTATGAAACGACAGTACCAACATGATCAATTTCCCGTGTTAGTGGGGTCTTCTTTGGCTTGATGTGGGCAACTTCTTGAGAAATCTTACCAATTTCGGTTTGTTCAGCCGTTGCAACAACTACTCCCAGTCCACTACCACTAGTAACAGAAGTAGAAGCATAAGCCATATTAACCCGGTCGGCTAACGGAACATCGTCATCGCTTAATGCTTCGCTAGTTTTGATTACGGAGTTAGTTTCACCAGTTAAGGCAGATTCTTCGATCCGTAAATTATCAGCGGAAACGATTCGTAAGTCGGCAGGAACGTTGTCACCAGCTTCAAGGAAGACAACATCACCGACAACGAGGTCAGCTGCATCAATGTCTTGCCGCTTCCCATCACGGTAAACAGTGGCCTGGTTAGCCATCATTTCCTTGATCTTAGCGAGGGCATTAGCAGCACTTGTTTCCTGGAAGTACCCGATTAAAGAGTTCAGGACAACAACAGCACCAATAACAATCGCATCCGTATAGTGACCGATAATAATTGTCAATAACGTAGCAACCAACAAGATGTAGATCACAATGTTATTGAATTGCCGAAGGAAGATTTTCCACTTAGGAGTTGGCTTTGCCTCAAGAACATTGCGACCATTTTCAGCTAATTTTTGTTTAACTGTCGCACTACTAAGTCCTTGAGTAAAGTCAGTCAAGTTGAATTCTTGCTTCAGTTCATCAGTAGTTAATTGATATTTTTCTTTCATTTTGCTCCTCATAATATTTCTGGTCAGGTTAACTTTCCCTAGATCCCGCCCTAGAGAATATTCATTGAATCAGGTTAACCCAACTGTGCGTCTAACTTTTTGTAAGAATATCGTACCACAAAAAAGCGCTTGATTAGGCAGTATTAAGCGATTCTTATAATTAGATTCACAGTTTTTACACAATTTAAAAAAGAAACTGAGAAGCAGTCATTTTCTGGCTGTTTCTCAGTTTAATAATTATTCTTGAGCATTCAATTTACTGTGCCGGTATCCATATGTGAAGTAGATGATTAGGCCGATTAAGAACCAAATTCCAGCACCAACGTATGTTTCGAGTTTTAATTGAGTCATCATTGCCAAACAGAGAAGTCCTGACAGAATCGGAATGTATGGGTAAAGGGGAACCTTGAAGCCACCCCGGTTACCAATATCTTTCCGGCGACGTAATGGGATAATCCCAAATGAAACTAATGTGAAGGCAAACAAAGTACCAATGTTAACTAAGCTGGTCAGTTGATCCAATGAAACCAGACCACCCATGGCAGCGATAATTACTGCAACTACCCATAAGGCAACTTGTGGAGAGTGACTCTTCTTGTCAAGCTTACCTAAGAAGGCAGGTAACAATCCGTCACGACCAATCGCATAAATCAAACGTGAACTGGAGTAGATCATGGCAACCATCATGGTGAACATTCCGACTAAGGCACCAATTGATAACAGTTCTGCTAACCAGTTTTGGTGAACAAGTTGTAATGCGTAAGAAACTGGGTTAGCAACATCCAACTTGGTGTACTTTACCATCCCCGTAAGGACAATCGCAACACCCATGTACAAAACGGCAACGATTCCTAAAGTACCGATGATTCCTAGTGGCATATTCTTCTTTGGATTCTTAACTTCAGCGGCTGAACTGGAAACACAGTCGAAACCTAAGTAAGCAAAGAAACCGGTAGTTGCCCCATGAATAACCCCACTCATATGGTAAGGCAAGAATGGATGATAGTTCTTTGGCTTGATGAAGAATAGCCCAGCAACGATAAAGATAATAATGATTGCAACTTTAATGACAACGGCAATATTGTTAACCCGCACTGATGATTGCATCCCGTGAGCTAGCATTATCGTGATTAAAAGGACAATGATAACCGCAACAATATTGATGTAAGTCCTATGAGCAGGATCAAATGGTCCTGACAAGGCATGCGGAATCTTTAGCCCAAAACTTTCAATAAATGAATTAAAGTAGGCTGCCCACCCCGTTGAAACCGATGCGACGGCTAACATATATTCAAGGATTAGCGCCCAACCAAGGAGCCAACCAAAGAATTCGCCGAACACCACGTTACCATATGAATAAGCACTACCGGCAACAGGTAATGCAGAAGCAAATTCAGCATAACACATTGCGGCAAATGCACAGACAATCGCAGATAGTAAGAAGGAGAGGGACACCCCTGGTCCAGCTTGCTTTGCTGCGATGGTACCTGGAAGAATGAAGATCCCGGTACCAATAACGGTTCCGATTCCGATAGCCATTAGATCGCGAGCATTCATCGTCTTAACGAAAAGCTTATCAGCTCCTAGATAACGATCGAGACTTTCTTTTCGGAAAATGTTTAAGCCCATCTTTAACCCACCTTTGCTATAATAAATTTAGCGGCAGGGGCTCCCTGTCGCGTATACTAAATATAATACATTTAACTAATATTAAAAGTCAATTAGAAAATTAAAATATTTTTAAGAGGAGCTAACTAATCATGACAATTGAAGTGACAAGTGGTGCAGTTGTTTACCGAAAGAACAATGGTGAAATTGAATATTTATTATTGGAAAGTCAAAATAAGGGACACTTCTGGGGCTTCCCTAAAGGACATGTTGAAGGCAACGAAACATTAGAAGAAACTGCCATCCGGGAAATTCGAGAAGAAACCCAATTAGTATTGCCAATCGATACTAGTTTCCATGTTTACACAGAATACGACTTGCCAAATGGTAACCGCAAGCAAATGACCTTGTACACAGCTGATCTGACTCAAAACGAAGATATCCACTTACAAGCAGAAGAAATTAAAAACTGCGGCTGGTTTAACTACAAGGATGCTCGTGAACGACTGACTTACGATAATTTGAAAGAGTTGCTCGACCAAGTTAACGATCACCTAACTAAGTAATGAAAAAGGGAAGAGTTTTCGTAATTGCGGGTGCTGCAGGTTCAGGTAAAACAACAGTTGCTAAGTTCCTGCACGAGCACTATCAAATGGAAAGAGTAATTACCCATACGACCCGCCCTGCACGACCAAATGAACAAGATGGGGTTGATTACCATTTTGAAACTCCTGATTCAATGGCTAAGCTTCATCTCCTAGAATCAGTTGAATATGATCACCACCTTTATGGTTCCTCATTGGAGAGCCTTGAAGAAGGTTGGCAAACGGGCCACGATGATGTAATTGTCCTTGATACAAAAGGTGCAGCAACGTACCACCAGAAACTAGGTGATCAGGCAGTGATCATTTTCTTAACTGTCAGCCATATTGGAGCATTAGCTAAGCGGATGGTTAAACGTGGCGATCGATTACAAGCGATCAAGTCACGATTGAAGAGCCCCGAATATCATCGGGATCTTCATCTGCCTGCTGAATTAGATGGAATTGCTAATGTAGTCGTTAATGATTCATGGATGAAAACAAAGAAGGCACTAGAACAGATCGTAAGACAAACTGGTTTAGAAAAAGGCTAGATTGTGGTAAAATAATGGCTTCATTGGGGAGGTGGCATTGATGAAGGATTTAGTTGCACAAGCTCATAAAATACTAAAGGATAATGGTTCACGGTGGACCAAACAACGTCAGCAGATGATTGAAATTTTGGCGGAGCACCCAGACCATTACATTGATTTTACTGATGTTGATCAACGTTTGCGGAAGGATAATCCTGGTTCAAGCCACGGAACAGTTTATCGGAATTTAAAGGAATTTGAAGGCTTAGGCATTGTCGAGACGCGTCAAGATGGAGATCGGATGCAGGTGAAGATCTGCTGCGATTCAAATCACCACCATCACTTTATTTGCGATGTATGTGGACGGGTTCAAGAAATCAAAATGCCGCCAATTGACTATGACTTTTTTGCTAAGCAACTTCCTGGAGCCAAGATCAATAGTCATAGTTTTGAATTGCACGGTATTTGTGCCGATTGTCAGTCAAAGATCAATAATTCAAAATAACTTCACCTTTCCTTAATATTCATAGGGGAGAAAAGCGAGTATGATAGGTTGTAGTAAAGGAGCATTTATTTATGGCAAATAAAATACCACCTTTTGTAACTCCCTTTGCTTTATTTTCAATTGTTCTAGCATTGGGAGCCACTAACGTTGTGGTTAACCACGCAACACATACTTCTGAAGGTGCACGAGTAAGTTCTACTTCATCAGTCAGCCGGAATGTATCGTCTACTGATAGTAGCAGCTCTACTAGTCGCTCTTCATCACAACGAGACGATGACGATGATCAACAGTCATCAAGTACTCAAAACCGGACTAATAATACACAAGAAAATCAAAATAATACTGGTAATGATACTGAGAAGTCATCCTCAACCACCACAGAAAGAAATCAAAAGAATACTGGCGGAGAGAATACTTCAAACGGTAGTAACCAGTCGACCGGGCAAACAAACACGGGTCAGGGAACAAGTACCCAGACTACAACTAATAATCAATAAGCGGGGTGAACCTAACAGATGTTTAGTTTTCTCGATATGATTAACTCATCGCTAAGTTACTTTAATTTAGACGTTAAACTAAAAAGTCGGATTTACATTATTCTGGCGTCACTGGGAGACATTTATCTGGTATACGTAACTTTCCGCTTGTTTATTAACCATGCGTGGTTACGTGCTTTCCTATACTGCCTAGCAATGATTGCAATTACGTACTTTATTTACCTTAACTTTGTCTTTTACTTCCTTGGCAAGACTTCTGACTTTGATTTCTTATCACCAAAAATCGCTAAAATTACTGGTCAAAAGTTCACAGATAGTAGTCAAACAAAGGGACGTCGCGGAAATGGCCGGTATTCGACTGGTCTAGCTAACCAATCAAACGGACTTTTCGATGGTGCAGATACCATCCCAGCAGCGGTTGAAATTGATCCAGCAGAACAAGAAAACCTGCAAAAAGTGGTCGATCAACTGTTAATGGAAAAGATTTTTGTAAATGACTTTGATGGGATGGGCGATCGTGAGATTATCCGTCAATACCAAGAAACCCATAAACCTGTTCAAGCACTGAATACTGAATCAATCCCACCATATTTCGAATTGGTGCACGATTCACTTCGTCACCGTCTTGAAATTTACATGGGAATGAATCAAATGGAGCGGCGTCCAGTCGGCCATATCGTTAAAATTGGGTTGACTGATGTTCGTGAAGCACACCAGAAATACCGGATTTACCTAGCTAACCTTGTCGTTGTGGATGGTCCAAATAAGATTCCTGGACGGAGTGGGACAACCATCATGACGACTGCCGATTATGGGCTAAGAGCTCAAGTCGCTTACCGTGAACGGCAAAATAGTTAAACCAAAATTGAATAGAATGTTGTATAGTGAAACTATTGTCTCGTAATTTGCGAGACAATAGTTTCTTTTTGTCTTATTTTTGAATAAACGTGTCTAATTAACTCTGTTGTCTTTTTTTAACACGGTTTACAATGTTCATTATAAATTGGGATAGAAGGAGGGAAGAGTAGTGCGAGTCACAAGAACTGTGCGTGATTTTGAAAATGCATTGTTAACGTTACTTGAAGATCATTCTTTTGAGCATTTAACTGTCGAGCAAATTTGCCAAGAAGCGTTACTGCACCGGAGTAGTTTTTACCGCTATTTTCGGGACAAGTATGACTTACTTGAGCAAACATTGGAAACCCAGCTTAATCGATTTGACAGCAACTTGTCACAAGACGATGTCATTAAACAATTGATTATGTACGTTAATGATCACAAGAATATCTTTCGTCACCTGGCATCCGAAAATGCCCATAGTTCGTTATATACCGAAATGATGAACATTTTGAGCCGGATGATGTTGGAACGTCGGCATACCCAAAGCAATGATCCTGTTATTAAATTATTACAAGATGCTGACGATCCTGAAATGTTAGCTTACGTGCTCAGCGGTGCGTTAATCGGCACATTTTATTGGTGGCAAAGCAATAACTATGATGTTTCAATCGATCATGTGATTGCATTTGCTAAACGTTCAATGCAATCATTATCTGCTGGTCAGCAATTGGAACAACAATAAATAAAATTTAATTTAGAAATCTTTATGGGATAATAGGAGAAAACACATGTGGAATGCGATTAAAGCAGAATTTAAAAATATTTTGCACAATCGACTCTTACTAATTTCCACTACCGTTATTTGTATCATCCCATTTCTCTACAGTATTTTCTTCTTGAAGTCTGTATGGGACCCATATGGGAATACGCAAAACTTACCGGTAGCGGTTGTTAATAAGGATGTCCCAGTCGAATATCGTGGACAAACGATGGACGTTGGGCATCAAATGGTTAATCAATTAAAGAAGAATAAGCAATTAAAGTGGGAAATCGTGTCACCAGATAAGGCGCATTACGGTTTGACTCACCGGAAATACTATACAGTTGTTACTATTCCAAAGGACTTTTCT
The DNA here is from genome assembly GCA_018883805.1 of Candidatus Limosilactobacillus merdavium. Taxonomy (GTDB): domain Bacteria; phylum Bacillota; class Bacilli; order Lactobacillales; family Lactobacillaceae; genus Limosilactobacillus; species Limosilactobacillus merdavium. Next base: position 21,749 of record JAHLFK010000058.1, read on the forward strand.
AAGAACGCGACAACAGTATTAGATAAGCATCCAAAGCAGATGCAACTGAAGTACGAGACTAATGGTTCACTAAACTACATTGGTCAAGTTATCAGTCAATTGGGGATGACCAAGTTAAATCAAACAATTCGGTCACAAGTAACCCAAGCATATGCGAAGGCAATGTTTAAGGCGCTCCATACTGTTGGTAAGGGGATGAACACCGCTGCTAGTGGTGCTCGGCAATTGAGTGCTGGTTTAGTTACCCTTCAAAGTGGTACTAACCAGTACGTTGCCGGGGTATCCCAAGTTAACAACGGTGTCCAAACATTACGGATGAGTGTTGCACCATTAGCTGCCGGTGCTCAACAATTGGCAACTGGTAGTCAAACACTTGCTAACGGGATTCGCCAATACACTGGTGGTGTTGGCCAACTTGCTGCAGGTTTAGGCCAATTAAACGCTAACTCAGGTGCATTGAACTCTGGTGCTAGCCAACTCCAAAGTGGGTTAGGAACTTTGAGTAGCAATTCAAATTCATTACGTAGTGGTTCAAGCCAGTTATCTAGTGGAGCAAGCCAATTGAATAAAGCCGTAAATGGTAGTAACAGTCAGTTAACACAATTAGGCAACATGGACTTTAGTGGAATTATGGGTGCGATGAACCAGGCCGAAAGCCTTCAACAGAGCCTTGCTCAACTCCAAACTGGATTGAATACTGCTAAGAGTGCTTTAGCTGGTGTTCAAGAAAGTGCTGGCAAGCTTCAACAAGCATCTGGCGCATTATCAGGTATGGGACAAGTTAGTGGCCAATTAACTGATGCTGCAAGTAATGCTGCTTCAGCTGCTAAAGGTGATGCAGAAATCGCGGGCAAACTCCAAGCATTGGCCGGTTCAACCAGTGATAACAACATCAAAGCTGAACTTGGATCCTTAGCTGGTCAAGCTGCTAACAACGCAAAGTCGGCTCAAAATAGTGCTACTACTATTGCTAGTGTTGGTAATACACTAAAGGGCTTAAATAGTTTGGGTAGTTCTTTGAACGAAATGCAAGGACAACTTACTCAACTTTCCCAAATGTCAACTATCCTTAACAATGCTGATGGAACAATTAAGCAAGCTAATACATTGCTTAATACATTAAACGGTTATAAAGGAACTTTATCTGGTTTAGCTGGATCAAAAGACCAAATTAAAGAATTACAATCAGCAACTAGTCAAATTGCTGCAGGTTCTGCTACCTTAAATGCTGGTGTCAACCAATACACTAACGGTGTTGATACTGCCGCTGCTGGTGCTGGAACTCTTACTGCTGGTATTGGCCAATACACTGCTGGGGTTGCTCAAGCCGGAGCAGGTGCTGGTCAATTAACAGCTAACTCTGGTGCATTGAACTCCGGTGCTGGCCAACTTGCTGGTGCTCTTGGTCAATTGAATGGTCAAGTTCCTGCATTGACTGCCGGTGTTAACCAATTAGCTGCTGGTACTCAACAGTTAGTTGATAACTCACCAGCCTTAGTTCAAGGGATTGTTCGTTTGAACTCTGGTGCTGGTCGATTAGCTTCAGCTCTTGGTCGTGGTGCTAAGACCGTTAATGGTATTAAGACTTCACCACGGACTGCGAAGATGATTGCTGAACCATCTGTTGAAAAGCACTCCAACTACAGTTACGTACCAAACTATGGTCACGCATTGGCACCTTACGTATTATCTGTTGCTTTGTATGTTGGTATGTTGGTCTTCAACTTTGTTTACCCAATTCGTCGGGTGGCAGATCCAAGTGCCTCCGCAACTTCATGGTGGTTCAGTAAGGTTGTTGTTGGTGCTTTAGCTGCAACAGCGATGGCGGTTGTTGAATGTGGAATCATGATGCTCTGTGGTTTAACAATTGATCATGTTCCTTCATTCTTCATCACTACAATCTGCTTCGGTTTGGCTTCAATGGCCGTTGTTATGTTCTTATCAATGACCTTTGATAACCCTGGTCGTTTTGTTGCCATGGTTCTTCTGATGCTCCAACTTGGTGGTTCTGGTGGTACTTTCCCAATGGAAGTAACAATGAAGTTCTACAACGTTATCCACTGGTACCTTCCAATGACATACTCAATTCTTGGTTTACGTGATTCAATTAGTGGTGGACTCGGAGAACACTACACAATGTTCTGTAACCTAGTTCTCCTTGGAATTGCAGTTGTCTTCAACCTCTTACTCTGGTTATCAATGAAGGGAATTGCTTCTCACAACTTCCACGCACCAAGTGTTGAAAGTGAAGCAGTTAATGAACATGGCCCAATGGGTAAGGGCGATGGCTTTAGCTCAGACAAGTAAATAAAAAGACTAGTGGGAAACCCCTAGTCCAAAACAAAACCGGATGATGAATCTCAAAATGATTCATTATCCGGCTTTTTAGATCCTTATTCATAATGGCTCCAAGCTGACCATATTTTAACAACTTTATTTTCTTTATCAACTGTATAAACTACTCTATGTTGAATATTCATTCTCCTAGAGTACTTACCAGCAATAGGTGGTTGGAGCTTTTTAAAACTTTGATTGTCTTCAAAGGGATTTTCTTTCAATTGTTTAACTACTTCCAGAAAATTCTTTTTCAGGTTATTTCTTCTCACTTTTTCAAATTCGATTTAGCTGAATTCCTAATTACTACTTTATACATCATAGTTGATCCCAATCAATTTCATCTACATCAGTAAAGCCACTGTTGTCATTTTCTCGTTCCTTGATCTGTTTATCTACATCTTGATTGACAAGAAAAAGAGTTTCTTGAATTGCCTTCCAGTCATCCTCACCAATTACAACAGCACCTTTTTCTCCTGACTTTGTAGGTTGAATTACAACAGGATGCTTATCTTCGTTTACTTTTTTATTAGTTTAAAAAATTCTTTTTGACCTTGAGTTGGAGTAATTACATCATCCATATTAGGACCTCCTGTACGTTACCATTTACATTTATCTTATCGTAAGTACATGAACGCGTACATCTGATTTGCCTAACACTATGAATAGTAAGTTTAAAAATGAAACTGCTTTCAATTCAAAGTTCGTGTTCTGCTTATTGCACGAAATAATTCTGTGTGTTATTTTTTAAACACCGAACGGATAAGAGATATTTAAATTTAAAGTTCGGAATTTGCTATAAAGGGAGTAAAGAGAATGACGAAGACAAGAAATCGATATGGGGTTGCTGCCGCAGGTGTAGTTCTTCACCTGATGATTGGTGGGGTATATGCATGGAGTGTATTTACTAAGCCAATTTCAGCATATACAGGTTGGAAGGAAACTTCCGTATCGTTTGCATTTAGTTTGGCAATCTTCTTCTTGGGGATGTCTGCTGCATTTATGGGCCGCTTAGTTGAAAAGTTCGGTCCAACTGTTACTGGAACAATCTCAAGTATTTGTTACGGGAGCGGAATTGCCTTAACTGGTTTAGCCGTTCAATCACATCAATTATGGTTGCTCTACGTAGCCTATGGTGTAATTGGCGGCTTAGGATTAGGTTCTGGTTACGTTACCCCAGTTTCCACAATTGTTCGGTGGTTCCCAGACAAGCGGGGACTCGCTACTGGTTTAGCAATTATGGGATTTGGTTTTGCTGCAATGTTGACTGGTCCAGTTGCACAAAATTTGATGGCTGCTGTTGGCATTGTTAATACTTTCTACATTTTAGGTGCTTTCTACTTTGTTGTAATGATCATTGCAGCTCAATTTATTAAGAAACCACGTCCTCATGAATTACCACAAGCAATTGCTCAAAAAGCTCAACGGGTAAGCTTGACTAACCAAGAATTAACCGCAAACCAAGCTTTGAAGACCCGGACATTTGCATTCCTCTGGTTCATGTTCTTTATCAACATCACTACTGGAATTGGTTTAGTTTCTGCTGCCTCACCAATGGCACAAGATATGACAACGATGACTGCTAGTGCTGCTGCCGTAATGGTTGGGATTATTGGATTGTTCAACGGCTTCGGTCGTCTTGCATGGGCTACATTATCAGACTTTATCGGTCGGCCAATCACATACAGCTTGATTTTCATCCTTGATATTGTGATGCTCTTTATTCTCTTGTTCTTCAAGACACCATTTATCTTTGCGTTGGCATTATGTCTCTTAATGTCTTGCTACGGTGCTGGGTTCTCAGTTATTCCAGCTTACCTTGGCGATGTCTTTGGAACTAAGGAATTAGGTGCCATTCATGGTTACATTTTGACTGCCTGGGCAGCTGCAGGGATGGTTGGACCAATCCTTCTTTCCTACACTCACCAAGTTCTTCATAACTACTATGTCACTTTGATTGTCTTCGTTATTATTGATGCTTTAGCAATGCTCGTTTCAGTTTGGATCCAACGTGATTTTGTCACTCGGCATGAAACTAAAACAGCATAATTTACTTAAATTCTCAAACTAATAATTAAACACCAGTAGTGCTTATGAGCATTGCTGGTGTTTTCATATTGGCCCATGATAAAATAATTACTGTAAGCACTTACGCACAAATACTTACATAAAGGATGGGGATTACAAATGAAGTTAATTATGTTTGGCGTTGATGCTAAGGAAGTTCCATACGCAAAGGAATGGTCAGAAAAGACAGGAAATGAAGTTAAGATGGTTGAAGAACCATTAACTCCATCAAATGTCGAAATGGTTGAAGGCTACGATGGTATTTCCGTTCTCCAAACTAGTAAGATTGATGATCCGGAAATTTATGCAAAGTTAAAGCAATTTGGAATTAAGCAACTTTCAACTCGGACTGCAGGGTTCGACATGTTCGATTTAGATTTAGCAAAGAAGAACGGATTGAAAATCACCAACGTTTCAATCTATTCTCCACGGGCAATCGCTGAAATGGGCTTAACTCATGCAATGTACCTCTTACGGCGGATTGGTGAATTTAAGGAACGGATGTTGAATGATGCCGATTTCCGTTGGAGCAAGGATTTAGTTAGTGACGAAATTTATAACCAAACTGTTGCAATTGTTGGTCTAGGTCACATCGGTGGTGCAACCGCGCAAATTTATAAGGCGCTTGGTGCACGGGTTATTGCGGTAACACGGGCAACTAGTGTTATCTATGCACCATACGTTGATGAATTCCTTGACCTTGATACTGCATTGAAGGAAGCCGACATTATTACTCTTCACGTTCCATTAACTTCCAGCACTGAAAACATGTTTGCTGCACCACAATTTAAGCAAATGAAGAAGAATGCAATCTTAATTAACATGGCTCGGGGAAAGGTTGTTAACACAGCTGATCTGATTGATGCCTTGAAGAACCACGAAATTGCTGGGGCAGGATTGGATACAATGGGGGATGAAACAACCTACTTCAGTAAGAAGGTTGAACCTGAAGATGTTCCTGATGACTTTAAGGAACTTGTTGAAATGCCAAACGTAGTGATCACTCCACACGTTGCCTTCATGACAGACACAGCGGTTCGTAACATGGTTCAAGTAAGTTTGAATGATATTGCTGCAATCGTTGAAGGTAAGAACGTTAAGAATGAAGTTCGCTTTTAATTAAAGCAATTTAAGACAAAATAAAGAGCATGGAAAAATCATTTGGATTCTTCCATGCTCTTTATTTTATTAGTGTCTTTAGACCCAGTTGAGCACGCGAGCAGAGCGAGTGTGCGAAACAAAAAAAACACCTGCTATGCGGGTGGGGGATAAGAATTATATAAAAAAGGCCTCTTTTGCCTTAAGATGTAGGTGTTCAAGCCAAAATCAATAAGGGAAAAGAGGTTTTATGAATATGGCTAATAAACTAAACAGTTTAGCCCATACAAAGTGGTTATGTAAATACCACATCGTATTCATTCCAAAGTATAGACGTAAAATAATATACAATCAATATCGAAAAGACTTTCGAGACTATATAAAATTGTTATGTAAGTATAAAGGAGTAACAATAATTGAAGGACATATGATGCCAGATCATGTACATTTATTAGTAAGCATACCGCCGAAGCTAAGCGTTTCGCAATTTATGGGATACTTAAAAGGGAAAAGTGCATTAATGATGTTTGACCGGCATGCGAATTTAAAATATAAGTTTGGAAATAGACATTTCTGGGCGGAAGGATATTACGTAAGTACAGTAGGAATGAACGAAGCCACAATAAAGAAATATATTCGAGATCAAGAAAAGCATGATATTGCCATAGATAAATTAACAAGTACAGAATACTCAGACCCTTTTAAGGGTAAGTGAAGGAATACAAACACCGCTTAAAGCGGTAGCGAAGAATTCAGAGCATTTTGGCTTGAGCAAAGCGAAAGCCAGCGCCTTGAGACGCTGGCTTTTCTGATCGGCTTATAGCCGTTGTACAAACCACCCGTTTTACGGGTGGTTATGATTCAATCACATACTTTTGATACTTATCGTAATCTTTTTGGGAAAGTTCAACGGTTAGGACTGTCCCGCTGTTTTGGTATTCAGTATCAAGAATATTCGTATTTTCGTTAAGGTATGAGACAACATTTCCATCAGCAAATGGAATCAACATCTTAGTTTCAATATAGTCCTTAAACAGGTGCTTACGAATAGTTGAAACGAGGAGATCAAGTGAAGCGTCATCCTTAGCAGAGATCACAATCTGATCGTCACCTTCTAAGACTGGATATTCCATATCAGTCTTATCTGCCTTGTTAAAGACGTAGATCATTGGGATGTTTTCAATACCAATTTGCTTCAATGTCTTTTCAGTGGTCTTCATCATTTCCTCGTAGTGAGGATCAGAAGCATCAATTACCTGAACCAATAAGTCAGCGTTAGCAGCTTCGGCAAGGGTTGACTTAAATGATTCTACAAGGTGGGTAGGTAATTTGCTGACAAACCCAACAGTATCACTAAGAAGAAAACGTTTTTGATCAGGAAGGGTTAATTGCCGAACACTGGTATCCAGGGTGGCAAACAGCATGTCTTTTTCAAAAACAGTTTTGTCTTCACCGGCACCGTACTTTTCTACCAAGCCATTCATGATAGTTGACTTACCGGCGTTAGTGTAACCAACAAGTGCAGCAGTTGGAATTGCACTCTTATCCCGTTGCTTCCGCTTAACTTCTTCGGAACGGTCAATTACCCGCAATTCTTTCCGCAAGTGACTGATGGAGTTTTGAATCGTCCGCCGGTTCATTTCCAGTTTAGTTTCACCGGAACCACGGTTGGTAAAACCACTACCACCACCGGTTTGCTGGTCCAAACGTTGGTTAGCGCTGGTCTGCAGCCGGGGAAGACGATATTGTAATTCTGCAATTTGAACTTGGAGCTTGGCTTCTTTAGATTGCGCACGTTCAGCGAAGATTTCAAGAATAAGTGCGGTCCGGTCTAAAACTCGACAACCAAGGGCATCTTCCAAATTCCGTAATTGACTAGGTGTTAATTCATCATTGGTGATTACGGTTGAAACATTTTCGGCTAAAACTGCTTCTTTAATTTCTTCAACTTTACCACTACCAAAGTATGTTGCTGGGTTTGGACGGTCAATTGCTTGATCAATCCGATCAACAACCTTCATGTGGTTGGCCTGAGCTAATTCAGCAAGCTCGGTCATTGAATAATCAAAATCTTCTTGTTCGGTATTTAACCCAGTGATTAATACTGGTTCTTCAGTTTGTATATTATCCATTGAAAGATAATGTTCCCCCTTTAAATCAGGTCTTTATTTATCAGGAATGTGAAGTTGATTGTAGAAGTCAACATGAGTATCAGTATCAGTTAGTGTCATCTTCATAATGCTACCGTTCTTTGGTGAAACGCTTTGGTCTACACCTTCAAGGTAACGGTCTGCAATTGAACGAATAGCGGCACCGTGAGAAACAACAACTGCAACGGAGCCATCAGGTAAATTACGAAGGCGATCAAATCCTTTGTCCATCCGTTTCCAGAAACGCTCTGCATCTTCGGCATCACCGAATTGATCAGCTTTAGCGATCCGGTTCTTCAATTCATCGGTACCCCAACCAGCTGCCATCTGGGAGAAACTGTGGTAACCATATTCGCCGCCAACAAGGTCGGAAATGGCACCACCGTTAGCTCCTTCAAAGAAGCCAAAGAAGATTTCACGGAATGCCGGTTCTTGAATTGGTTCCTTAAAATCAGTGTTAGGATCAGCCTCAAGAAGTAGCCGTGCTGTATTAACTGCCCGTGAAAGGTCACTACTGAAGATGTAATCGAACTTAATCTTGGATAGTTCTCTACCAACACGCTTAGCATCTTCAATTCCCTTTTCGGTTAGGGGAGCGTCAGACCACCCTTGAATTCGATTGTAACGGTTGAGATAAGTTTGACCGTGACGAACAAAGTAGACAGTAATTGCCAACTTAACCAGCTCCTTTTTAAACGTAATTGTAATTACTTTCTATTTTACCATGCTTTACAGGATATATAGAAGTTGAAAGGACGTAAAAGAAGCTAAGACTTTCGTGATGATGTTCCTTAGCTTCTTTAGTAGTTGTTAATTTTGAAATGAATGTTATTTTAGCATGTTATTGCGTCTGATGATCTTCCGCTGAATGTGACGGATTAGGGCTAACATCCCGACAAGCAAGAGTGCTCCAACAGCGAACGCTAAAATGATTAGTGAGAAGTGCCCCTTAACAAATGGAATACTTCCAAAGTAATAACCGACAAGACTGGCAAGCAGGACCCAGATAGTGACGCCGAGAAGGTTACCAATCATAAAGCGACGGAATTCAAAATGCATCGTCCCAGCAATCAAAGGTACAAATGTCCGAATTAATGGAACAAAACGGCCAAAAGCAACGGTCTTAATCCCGTGCTTTTCTAGTAATTGATGGGCCTTAACCATCCCCGGACCATTAACCCGTTTAGAAAGCCACTTCCAGCGAGACAAGCTTCGGCCAATAAAGTAATTAACCGTGTCCCCGATGAATGCCGCAAAGAAGAAGACGGGGATGACGATTTCCATTTTAAGGACCGGATTGAACGCAATGAAGGAAGCGGTGAGGAAGATTAGGGATTCACCAGGAAGCCAGGGGAAGACAACTAGGCCAGTTTCCATGAAGATGATCGCGAAAAGGAGAACATAACTCCATGGGCCAAGCCATTCAAACATTGGAATGACGACTTCGGCAATGTGGGTCAGAATGTAAATGATATTTGCCAATCGATGGCCCCCCTTTTAAATAAGTTATTATACTATTTTACCGTTATTCCGTTCGATCCGGTTAAAGTTACACTTAATATTTAAAGATAATTTAGTATTCAGTGCCGCCAGAGTGATATTTCTTCGGTCATTGCCTTAATAATGCTATAATAGTAAGACGATTTTTCGAATGGAGGCAGATAGAGTGACCGAACAGTCAGTACAAGAGTTTGAACAACAACACTTAGATCATGTTATTGACGAAGTGAAAAAGGCCAAGGAAAATGCCAAAAAGAAGATTCAAACGGCACGTCATGATATTAAAGGGATCAATAAGCAAATTGATGATATTCATTTGAATACCACGACGTATTCGGGGATGATGGATACCGCCATGTCCTTCCGTGCTCAACAGCAGATGCTTGACGAACGGCAGAACAGTTGGCAACATGCGGCTGACCGCTTATCAACTTTGAATCGTTTGGAGAAAAAGCCATACTTTGCCAGAATTGATTTTCAGGAAAAGGGTGCCGATAAGCCAGAAACTGTTTACATCGGTTTAGCTTCCTTTAGTGATCAGCCAGACCATTTTCTGGTTTATGACTGGCGAGCACCAATTTCTTCAATTTATTATGAAGGAAAACTGGGTCATGTTAGTTACGAGACGCCAGTAGGTACCCAAGAAGTCAACATGACTTTGAAGCGTCAATTCCAAATTGAAGACGGTACGATTGTCACAATCTTTGATACTGATGAACAAGTCGGTGATCAAATGCTGCTCGAGGCTTTGGGTACTCACTCCAGCACTAAAATGAAGAGTATCGTGACAACCATTCAACGGACGCAAAATGAAATTATTCGAGATACTAAGGATGATCTCTTGTTCGTCCAAGGGGCTGCTGGTTCTGGAAAGACTGCAGCTGTTCTACAACGGGTTGCTTGGCTTCTGTACAGTTACCGAGGTAATTTGAATTCATCACAAGTAGTCCTTTTTTCACCAAACCAGTTGTTTAATGACTATATCGATCAGGTGCTTCCTGAATTAGGTGAACATAACATGGTCCAAATGACTTACTACCAATTCGCTAACCGACGTGTTCCGCGCCTCCATGTGGAAACACTCTCCCAGCGGTTTGAGAGCAGTCAGGATCCTGCAACCCAAAAGGCAGTTCGGTTAACGACTAGCTTGGCTTACTTCAAAGCAACAGGGCGTTACGCTAAGCATTTAGGGAAAGCCAACATGCGTTTCCGTAATTTAATGTTCCGGGGCAAGGTCTTCATTAGTAAGGAAAAAATTAAGGAGATCTACTACTCCTTTAACAATAACTACAATCTAGGCAACCGTCTTGATGGAACTAAAGAAGCTTTGATCAAGTACTTGAACCACCGCGTTAGTGTTGAAATGCGGAGTAAGTGGGCTGAAGAGGCCGTTCAAAACTTAAGTAAGGAACAGATTGATGACATGATGGGCAACCAGCCACGTGAATTTGTGGATGAGAATCAGCAATTTAAGTTCCTGGCCCGGCAGATTGTTATGGACGCCTTGACTCCAGTAAAGCGGGCAATTGATCATAATTTATGGCTGAATATTAATGCTCAGTTTATTCATTTGCTACGTGCTACTCCTAAATTACTTGATATTGAGAAATTCGGTATCACTACTGATGAATGGCAAGCCTATGTTGAAAAGACTAAGGAGCAGTTAAAAAAGGGAAATATCAGTGCTAATGGTATTACGATTTACCTTTACCTGTATGATTTGATGACTGGAAGAAAGGGTCAGCGGGATATTCGTTATGTCTTTATTGATGAAGTGCAAGATTATGATGCATATCAGCTTGCTTACCTTAAATTCCGCTTCCCTCAAGCGCGGTTCACCTTACTTGGTGACCTTAACCAGGCAATCTTCACTCATGAAAATAGCCGTTCGTTACTGCGTCAGTTAAGCACGATGTTTGATCCTGAAAAGACTAAGGTAGTGCAACTTACGAAGTCTTACCGTTCAACTAAGCAGATAACTGATTTCACAAAGCATCTTTTGACAAATGGTGAAGCAATTGAAGCGTTCGACCGTAACGGTGATCTGCCAATGGTAATTGAGACTGATGACTACTCTAAGGGCGTCGACAGTCTAACTGAAATGCTGACCAAATATCAGCAAGAACATGATGCAGTTGCTATTATTGGAAAAACTCTCGAAGACTGTGAGAAGCTTTATGATGAATTAAAGCGGCGGAACGTTAAGACTACTCTTATTCGGACAGAAAACCAACGACTAGTTGAGGGGGTAATTATTGTGCCATCCTTCCTCGCCAAGGGACTGGAATTCGACGCAGTAATTGCATGGAATATTAATGCTCAAGAATACCCAAGTGACGAGGATCGGCAATTGCTTTACACGATTGCTTCTCGGGCAATGCATGCACTAACAATGATTTCAATTGGTAAATTAACTTCACTCCTGGATGATGTTCCGAATGATCTGTGGACAAAGAAAACTGTATAAATAAAAGGTCGGTGAGAATTTTCACCGACCTTTTTATTATGATCAAATATCTGCCTTTAATTCAGGCTTCTTAAAGTCAATTTGCATAATTACGTTTGCTAGAATGATCAAGATTCCACCGATAAGTAATTGTGGAGTGAGTTTATCATAACCGAGAAGAGCTGAAATGAGGGTAGCAAAGAATGATTCACTCATGAGGATCAGACTTGCAGTAGTTGCGTCAGTATAACGCTGAGCCTTAATTTGAATTCCCCGAGCAGCAAACGTAATCACGATCGCGATGATTGCGAGCGGGATCAGAGCTTGTAACCAGTTAATGTGGGCAAGAGATTGCCGTTCCATGGTTAATGCTAGTGGCGTTCCGCAAATAACTTGGACAAGACCAATGAGAGTAATGATGATCCATGGGTTTGATGCACGACTGGCATATTTACCGAAAATAATGATTTGGAAAGCCCAGAAGAAGGCGGAGAGAAAGGTAATCAAGTCACCAATTTGCAGGGACCAGTTATTGCTGGTGATCCCTGTCAAAATTGCCATTCCGGCGAGTGATAGGGGGATGGCAAAGATGATTTTCAGTTTTGGCCGTTCATGCCAGAAAAGCCAGAGAACTAGGGGAGTTAAGATAACGTACGTAACGGTAATAAAGGAACTCTTGGCCGGGGTAGTATACCGGAGGCCGAATGTCCGTAAGTAGTATCCGCAAAAGTTAACAAGACCAACAATTAGACCGACTTTAATATCAAACCAGTTGGCTTGTTTGAGCTGACGATGAAACAGGATGATTCCACCGACAACACACATAGCGCCCCGGACAGCGTTAATTGTCCCGGATTGCATTCCTGCATTAACGACCATCTTATTAAAAATATAGGTGCTTCCCCAAAGAATCGTGACGAAAACTAGTAGTAAGTTTGCGGTTGATTTGGAAAACTTCATTGTGTGCTCCTCCGATTATGACTTTGATAATTGCAGATTACCAGTCCTTCATTAGGAAAGCAATTAGTTCGTCTTTTTCAGGAATGGTAGGTGGTGGAGATCAGTCTGCATGATTGCGTTGGCTAATAGAAGGATTGCCCCACCGATAATTAATGAATGGGTAAGTGAATCGTATCCGATAATTACCGATAGGACACTGGCAAAGAATGATTCCAACATCAGCAGTAATCCAGCTGAAGTAGCGTCAGTATACTTTTGTGCGGTAATTTGCATTCCTTGCGCAATAAAAGTAACGAGGATTGCTAGTAAAGTGACCGGAATCAAAGCTTGTAGCCAGTGAATATGGGCAAATGTCTGAGTTTCTGTGGTTAACGAAACGATCCAACCAGCGACACCCTGAACTAAACCAATCATAAAGATAATTACCCATGGGCTAGAGGCTTTCGAGGCAATTTTACCGAAGAAGATTAATTGAAGGGCCCAGAAAATCGATGATATTAAGGTAATTAAGTCACCTTTGTTAAGTGCCAGGCCACTAGCAGCAACGTTAGTCAGGATTCCCATCCCAATGAGAGCTAACGGAATAACGAAATATGTCTTTCGCCGCGGACGTTCGTGCCAAAAGGCCCATAAGAGAATCGGGGAGATTGCAACGTACATCGTAGTGATGAAGGCATTCTTTGCGGGAGTAGTAAACCGCAAACCATCAGTCTGCAAGTAGTAAGCAACAAAGTTCGTAATTCCCATTAATAGGCCAGCTTTAAAGTCGAACTTAGTCATGTTCCGGATGCTCTTGTTAAAGACAAGCAAACAGCCGACAACACAGATTGATCCCCGCACAGCATTAATCATTCCAGAGTGCATTCCAGCACTGATTGCCATCTGGACGAAAATGTAGCTGGCACCCCATAAGATTGCGACGGCTAATAAAAGCAAGTTAGCTTTGTGTTTTGACATCGAAAGGCCTCCCGAAATTTTATACTTTACTATTATCCATAAAATTAAGTTTTTTTGAAATAAGTTTTTAAAGGTTGCTCCTCATAAATTGTTGTAATATTGTAGGTATTGATATTTTTTACTGGAGGAACGATTATGAAAACAGCGTTGCAGAAGTTGCGGCATGGCTTGAACACCAAGCTAGGCTTTTTTCTGCTAGTAGTACTCCTATTTGGAATTAAAAGTTACTGGGCATATAGTACTGAGTTTAACCTAGGCGTTAAGGGAAGCGTACAGCACTTTCTCCTAGCATTTAATACTATTCCCGGTGCCTTAGTCTTCCTTGGAATTGCATTGTATTTCAGGGGACGGCTCTCTTATTGGTTAATGTTGATTATTAATGCATTACTATCAACATGGCTGTTCGCCAATATCCTGTACTACCGCGAATTTTCCGACTTTATTACATTTAACATTATTAAAGGTTCTGGAGCTGCATCCAACAACCTCGGAACTAGTATCTTAGGGATTATCCGCCCAGTAGACTTTTTAGTTTACTTAGATGTGATTATCCTTGCGTTAGTCTTACTGTTCCATGTTATTCGTGTTGATATGCGGTACTTTAAGATTCGCTATGCCATGACGATTACCGCGTTAGGTTTTGTCCTATTTGGCGTTAACCTGGGGATGGCTGAATCTAACCGTTCACAATTATTGACCCGGACATTTGATAACAACTATATTGTTAAATACCTGGGACTGCAAGCCTACACTATTTACGATGGTGTAAAGACAACGCATAACAGTGTTGTTAAGGCTAAGGCAAATAAGGAACAATTGAAGCCCGTACAGAAGTTCTTAAAGAAGAACTATGCTGCACCAAATGTTGAATACGAAGGAACACTACGGGGAAAGAATATTTTCGTTATTCACTTGGAAAGTTTGCAACAATTTATGATTGACTACAAACAAGATGGTCAAGAAGTAATGCCAAACTTGAACAAGTTGTACCATTCATCAAACACATTGGCATTTGATAACTTCTTCCATGAAGTTGGTCAAGGGAAGACTGCCGATGCCGAAATGATGTTGGAAAACTCCCTATTTGGTTTGCCTGAAGGTTCAGCAATGGTTACTGACGGGACAACTAATACTTTCCAATCAGCACCAGCCTTGCTCCACCAAAAGTTAGGTTACACGACAGCTTCATTCCACGGGGATGTGCCTAGTTTCTGGAACCGGGACAATGCTTACAAGTCCTTTGGTTACCAATACTTCTTTAGTAAGAGCTACTATCCAAAGGTTAAGGACCAAGAATTAGGGTATGGTTTGAAGGATAAGATCTTCATGAAAGAATCCATGCACTATGTAGAACAGTTGCCACAACCATTCTACGCAAAGCTGATTACCGTTACGAACCACTACCCATACATCATTGATAAGAAGAATACTTCAATCGAAGCATGGAAGACCGGGGATGACACGGTTGATCATTACGTTCAAACCGCACACTACCTTGATCAATCAATTGGTGAGTTCCTCGACTACCTTGATAAGTCTGGCTTACGGCAAAATAGTGTCCTGATTCTTTATGGGGACCACTACGGTATTTCAAACAACCACCGTCCTGCGATTGCTCAAATTTTGGGTAAGAAGAAGATTACTAACTATGACTTAGCGATGTTCCAAAAGGTACCATTTATGATTAACGCACCTGGCCTTAAGGGTGGCATTGATCACACTTATGGTGGTGAAATTGATGTTCTGCCAACGTTGGAAGACTTGCTTGGTATTAGTTCCAACAAGTACATTCAATTCGGTCAAGACCTCTTATCAAAGGATCGAAAACAAATCGTTCCATTCCGGAATGGTGACTGGGTAACATCTAAGTACACCAAGTACAACGGTGATTACTACTACACCTCATCTGGTAAGCAGATCAAGAATGCTACAGCTAAGCAGCAAAAGCAGTTTGACGAGATTCAAAAGTACGTCACAACTGAATTGGGCCTTGCTGATAAGGTAATGAATGGTGACCTTCTCCGGTTCTACAAGCTTCCTGGATTCAAGAAAGTTGATAAGAAAGACTACACTTACAACTTGAAGAAGAGCTTGAAGCGTCTGAAGAAGGATCAAGAGAAACATAAGACTAGTGTTAAGGCGAAGAACAACAATCAAAGTACTTACGATGATTACTCCACCGACGCACCAGAATTGAAAGATTCACAGCCTAGTTTCCCGAAATAAGATAAAAGAAGGTTGAGAACCACGTTGGATTCTCAACCTTCTTTGTATTTATGTAAAATATACCAAAGATAAATTACAAGTATGGTATCATTAATGTTAATCGCTTACATTATTTAATGAAGGAAATAAGTAACTATGGATGAATGGATGAACTATGAACAGTTTGATCGGCAGGAATGGCACAGCTTTTTCCCGACCGATACTGTTCGGTTAAGTCAAGAAAATTTGGATGAGATTAAATCTCTAAATGACCGAATCTCAATTGAGGATGTGCAAGATATTTACCTTCCGCTGATTAAGCTCTTACAGCTTCGGTATCAGTCATATTTGGAATGGCAAATGCAAAAGGCTAACTTCCTTCACCAAAAAAGTGAACGGGTACCATATATTATCGGTATCGCTGGTTCTGTAGCAGTGGGGAAGAGCACGATTGCCCGATTGTTAAGCATCCTGTTAAATAAATTATTACCGGACAAACGGGTTGAATTGATGACGACTGATGGGTTCTTGTTCCCTAATGCAGAATTAAAACGGCAGGGAATTATGGACCGTAAAGGATTCCCAGAATCATATGATATGGACAAACTCCTCCAGTTTATGAATGACGTTAAGGGTGGCAAGACAGTCGTTAAAGCGCCAACCTATTCGCACCAGGTCTATGATGTCATGCCAGATAAACCACTGGTAATTGATCGCCCCGACATCTTAATCGTTGAAGGGATTAATACACTACAATTGCCATCAAACCAGCAAATTTACGTTAGTGATTATTTCGATACATCAATTTACGTTGACGCGGATCCAAAATTGATTGAACAGTGGTACCTTCAACGGTTCGGAATGTTGCTAGATACTGCCTTTACTGACCCGGCAAATTATTACTACTCATACAGTAAAGGGCCACGAGAAGAAGCCTTTGCGATGGCAGAGCGGGTTTGGGAAACAGTCGATCTACCAAACTTAACTGAATATATTTTGCCAACGCGGAATCGGGCGAACTTTATTTTGCATAAGACTACTAACCATGTGGTCGACCGTGTCTACTTAAAACGGGGATAAAAGGGGACTTCTGGATTGCTATTTTACGGATAGCAATCCGGAAGTTTTTTGTTTTAAAAAACGAACTAATAATGACCATTGACCATTGATCGTTTAGCTTGTAAACTTAGTTGATAAGAAAAGAAAATTCAGAAAAGGGAAGTGGCAACGTGGCAAAATTAAACTTGGATGCCTTTGATAAGATCATTGTTCTTGATTTCGGTAGCCAATACAATCAATTGATTACTCGACGGTTGCGTGATTTCGGTGTTTATTCTGAACTCCTTTCTCACAAGATCACCGCTGATGAAATCAAGAAAATCAACCCAAAGGGAATTATCTTCTCCGGTGGACCAAACAGTGTTTATGATGAGGATGCCTTTAAAGTTGATCCAGAGATCTTTAAGCTCGGTATTCCAATTTTAGGTATTTGTTATGGGATGCAATTAATGTCATACGATCTTGGCGGTAAGGTTGAAAAGGCCGATAATTCCGAATATGGTCGTGCTGACATTGAAGTTTTGAAAGACGATGCTGTATTGTTCAAGGGATTACCAAAGAAGCAATTCGTTTGGATGAGTCACGGTGATTTGGTAACCCAAGCACCTGAAGGCTTTGAAGTTGTTGCAACTAGCAAGAACTGTCCAATTTCCGCAATCGCTGATAACAAGCGGAAGTTCTACGGAATTCAATTCCACGCCGAAGTACGGAACTCTGAATATGGGTTAGACATCTTACGGCGGTTTGCCTTTGACGTTTGTGGCGCCAAGGACAACTGGACAATGGATGACTTTATCGACCTTCAAATTGACCATATTCGTCAAGAAGTTGGCGACAAGAAGGTTATTCTCGGTCTTTCCGGTGGTGTCGATTCTAGTGTTACTGCTGTTTTGATTCACAAGGCAATCGGTGATCAATTAACTTGTATCTTTGTTGACCACGGTCTGTTACGGAAGAACGAAGCTGATCAAGTGATGAATGCTTTGAACCGTGATCTTGGGGTTAACATCATTAAAGTTGATGCAGCTGACCGCTTCCTCGGTAAGCTTAAGGGCGTAACTGATCCTGAAACTAAGCGGAAGATTATTGGTAAGGAATTCATCGAAGTCTTCAACGAAGAAGCAAAGAAGATTCCTGACGCTGACTTCTTAGCACAAGGAACTCTTTACACCGACGTTATTGAATCTGGTACCGATACCGCACAAACAATCAAGTCTCACCATAATGTTGGTGGTTTGCCAAAGAAGCTTGGCTTTAAGTTGATTGAACCATTGCGGAAGCTCTTCAAGGATGAAACCCGTGAATTAGGTGAAAAGCTTGGTATTCCACACGAATTAGTATGGCGTCAACCATTCCCAGGTCCAGGCCTTGGAATCCGGGTAATTGGTGAAATTACTCCTGAAAAGCTTGAAATTGTTCGTGAAAGTGATGCTATTCTTCGGGAAGAAATCAAGAAGGCTGGTCTTGACGAAAAGATTTGGCAATACTTTACTGTTCTCCCTGGCATCCGTTCAGTTGGTGTCATGGGTGATGGCCGGACATACGATTACGCCGTTGCCATTCGTGCCGTTACCTCAATTGATGGGATGACTGCTGACTTTGCTAAGATTCCATGGGAAGTTCTTCAAAAGATTTCAGTTCGGATTGTAAACGAAGTCGATCACGTTAACCGGATCCTTTACGATGTCACGAGTAAACCACCTTCGACTATCGAGTACGAATAGAATTGTAATGTAACTTAGAGTTGGAACCGCGATATAACAGCATTTTGGCAGTCTGAAAACTAGACCAACTCATTAAAAATAACATGTTTGTTTGCCAAAATGTTTGCCACGTGGGAAGCATCCAGTGTAAAAGCTGGGTGCTTTTTATAATAAGAAATTTTTAACAATAAGTCTTAATCCTTTCCATGATGGTTAAACATTTGATTAAAAGTAAAAATGTCCCATAATGTATCTGATACTTCATGGTCTTCTTGTCCTTCATGAGTATTTACTGGTGGTAAGCCTTGTTTTGCTCTGTTCTTGTTGACTTCACGTAAATTGTGGTTATCAATATCCATACCAGTTACCCACATTACGATCCACCATAAGACACAATAAAGTAGAAAAGCTTCAACAATCCATGAGATAAATTCCCATAATCCTAACCATGTAATGATAATTATTGCAATAACTGTGGTAATCAGCCAACGACGATGCATGATCTTCTTTCTTTGGTTATTATCAATCATCAGCACCACTTCCTTTATCTGCTTCTATATATGACTTTAATTAAATTGTATCATTATTAGTATCGTAATAATGTAATTCTGTTTTTAGAATTAAGTATATTTAACGCGTGGTGCTAGTGAAATTTTTCTAAGCAATATTAGATGCCAGAAACGCTACTTCCAACCGTTATTGAAAGACTGTTAAAATTTGCGCACGATTATTTTTGGCATTATAATATTTCAATAAGGAAAAGTCTGTTTCAATCGTTCGGCAAATTGCTTTTAGTATGTGTGAGTTATGTTCTTTCGTTCCAGCCATGTTTTGGTAAAATGGGGTTTCCAAAGTGTTTGAGCTTCTATCATATGCTCTTTTTCAATAAATTCCATTCAATTACAGAAATTTGACACAATAATGGTACATTAGAATTAGGTAGGTGTGTTAGGTTACTAAGAGAATGGGTGCTGTATCGTTGCCATGATGGAATTTAAGAATAATTTAAATATTGTGCCGTTGTGCTTTTATAGATAAATACTAGCTGAGAAAGTGCAGAGGGTGAATATAGTCACCATAGCTTACTGTTTAGTAGTATTGATAATACACTTGTATTGTTCAATAACATTTGATAAGGAATATAATCATCGATTTAAGATCAAGTGTAGTCATAGCTAAGACTACGTTACTAAATTTTTGGGTTTTCAACGAGTTAAAAAGATATCTTAGTTTGCATCGGCTTTATTCTTAATATTGGCACTATTGGGATCAATCAATATATGGTTTGAATTTCATTGCTATCCCTACTTCTATAAGTTTAGTTTTAAGTGGTTTATTACTATTTGATGAGTCAATTGCTTTATAAACTTGTAGACAGGAATTATTCAAACTAAAAGTGTTTTGGTGACCCTATATTTCCTTTATTCAGATTATATTAATAAATGGTATTTTAGGGTATAATAAAGTATGATTCTTGTCAGAGTAAAGCTATTTTTGTACCTACTTTATAGGTTCAATATGGTGTAAGGAGCGTATTGTATTCTGGTCATAAGTACTTTAGTGCTTTAACAAAACAATTAGTTTGATTAACGTATTAGTTCTCAGGTATAGATACGCGTGATAATCGTGTAAGGTGCCTGAGGACTTTTTAATTTAAATAATAATTGAGGAGAAATAATATGACACAAAATTACAATGCAGGAATAACCTCATATGCGTTGTGGTTCAGTGAATTTAAATTATGTGTTTCTATGTATCAAGAAGGTAACACACTTGATGATATTAAACAGGCTAGCGATAATAATAATGTCTTAGAAATGCCATCACGTGATCGTGCTAAACGAGCATCACGAAATTTAACTAAACGTTTAAAGATCCTACCTGAAAATATAATTAATCAGTTTGAATTTTTGGATGTCAACAATCAAAAACTAGTAGCTTTGTTATCGATGATGTTAACTAATCGATTACTAAATGAGTTTGTGTATGAGGTTTATCGCAATGAAATTATTTTAGGAGACAGGGTTCTGGAAGAACGTGAAATGATTGAGTTCATAACTAGAAAACAAATGGAAAGTGAACAAATTGCTAAGTGGACAGATGAAACATCCAAAAGGGTTCGAGGTAGCTTAAAAACCATTTTACGTGATGCGGGGTTGTTAAAACGTGAAAAGAATATTGATATTGTCCTTCAACCATTTATTGATATTCACCTAGCTAAATTAATGAAGCAAGACCACTTAAATAAGGAGTTAACCGCATTAGGAGGGCAAAACTGATGTATAAAGAGGAGCAAGTACATTTTGAAAAATTGATACAGAAAATTCAGAAACCTGATTTTCAACGTAATCAAGGGTTATCAAATGAAGTTGGGTATTATATTTACCCATATAATGTTGCAGATACACCTAGGGTGCGTGCAAATTTAGATGATCTTACTAAGTCTGAAACAGCAATGAAAATTAACCTAAAAGTATTTGATTTGTATGACATTATGCTGGATAGCATTCATAAATTAAAAGGGATAGCAGATGATGATCCATTTCGGATTTTAGCTGAAATGGAAAAGCAAAGTGGGATCGATCAAGTAGCTCAGCAAATTAATAACTTGATGCGAATGGATGAAAACCATAATGATGTTGTTAGGTATGTCCAGGATCACATTGATGATCAGCATTGTGTGATTTTCATAACTGGTGTTGGGAAGGTTTACCCGCTGATTAGAGCGCACAAAGTGTTAAATACAATGCATCAAGTGTTGGATAAAAATCCAGTTGTGATGTTTTATCCCGGTAAGTATAGTGAACAAAATTTACAAATTTTTGGTGAAGCTAACGACCAAAATTATTATCGTGCATTTTCAATTTAGTAATTAATAATTTAGGAGAAAACAATGATTATTAAAGATATTTTTGCAAAAGACATTAATCGAAATATTCGTGGGGTCATTAAGATTGGCCAAGAAGCTGAAACCATAAAAAAACAAGAGCTCGAAGAATACGTGGTAACTGATGAACTTCAGTCTCACTTTAAAAGATTCTTTTCAGCTTATGTTAATAGTATTAATCGGCCAACTGATGCAACTGGTGTTTGGATTAGCGGTTTCTTTGGATCCGGTAAATCTCATTTCCTTAAGATCTTGTCTTACCTACTAGACAATTCTATGGTGGCTGGGAAGCGGCCAATTGATTATTTCAGGGATGATAGCAAAATTAAGGATCCAGACACTATCCAGCTAATTGAACAATCAGAACAAGTTCCGACCGATGTTGTCTTATTTAACATTGATGCTAAAGCGGATGCTAATGCAGCAGCAGATAAGTCGGCTATTCTCACTGTTTTTCTTCGAGTCTTTAATGAAAAACTAGGATATGATTCTAATCCATCTGTGGCTAATCTAGAACGTTGGCTAGATGATCATGGTCAGTATCAGGCGTTTAAGGACGCCTTTTACAAAGCTTCTGGCAGTCACTGGGTTGATGTTCGTAATAGTTTTAGTTTTATCAAAAATAGTGTTAAAGAAGCCTTAGTGCAATCCGGATCGATGACTGAAGGTAATGCTGCCGATTATTTATCTAACATGGGAAACTTCACGATTAATCCTGAAGAGTTTGCGGGAATGGTTAAGAAGTACCTTGATAAGAAGGGCAATAATCATCATATTATCTTTTTGGCCGATGAAGTAGGACAGTTCATCGGCGATAATGGGGACCGGATGTTAAACCTACAAACCATTGTCGAACAACTTCAAACACAATGTGCTGGTCAAGCATGGGTTGTAGTAACTTCCCAGCAACAAATTGATGAGGTTACTGCTAACTTTACTAATCAAAAGCGTGAAGACCTTTCAAAGATTCAGGGACGTTTTAATACAATGATTAACATGTCATCCGCTAATGCCAATGAAGTTATTCAGAAACGATTATTAACTAAGAAGCCAACGGCAAGTGATCAGTTAGCAGCTATTTTTGAAGAAAATCATTACAACATTAATAATAAGATTAATTTTAGTGATCAGGTCAGTCGTAAGAAATATGCAGACGATAATGACTTTATTACGAATTATCCGTTCATTCCCTATCAGTTTGACCTTCTTAAGGATGTATTAGGAGCAGTCAGAAAACATGGGGCAGAAGGTAAGCATATGTCAGATGGCGAGCGTTCTTTGCTTGCTACTTTTCAGGCAGCAACAGTTACCTATGAAGATGATAAAGTTGGTCGCTTAGTGCCCTTTTCTGCTTTTTTTAGGGGAATGTATGAATTCTTAAGTCATGATCATCAAGTAGTATTTACCAATGCTGAGGGTAACGATGCCGTTTGCCCAAATGGTAATCATGATACTTTAGCTATGCAAGTTCTTGAAGTTCTGTTCATGGTTAAATATCTTGATAATTTCCCCGCAACATTAGAAAATATTACCACGTTATTGATTGATGGGATTTTTACTGATCGTGAAGACCTAACGTCTAAGGTAAAAAAGGCATTGGAACTTTTGATTTCTCAAAAATACGTTCAGTTGAATGTCGAAACATATGAATTTTTAACTGATAAAGAACAGGATGTCAACGAAGCAATTAATAGTTACGAAGTTGATGATACCTACATCATTAATAAGATTGGTGGATATCTAATTGGTGACAAGTACCTGAGTGATCGTTATGTGCCAAAGCATATGGGTAACCAATATGTATTTAACTTTAATATTTATATTGATGGATCGGCATACGGGAGATCTAATAACAATCAAAGTTTACGGATCGTTACGCCGTTAAACCCAGCTGGCGAAGAGCAATATCGAATGACTGCTCAGAGTGGTAGTACGGTGGTTCTTGTTCTGCCAGACAACAACAGTTACATCTCTAATTTCCGCCGTGTTGGACAAATTGAACAATACATTCAAAAGTCTGCCGGAAACCTTGATAATCAAGAAGGTGCTATCCGTTTAGGTAAAATGGATGAGCGAAAGAAACTGGAGAAAGCTGCTGATGAAGCCCTTTTAAATGATTTAAACAATTCCACAATCTACGTCATAAATGACGTTCTGGATGATAATACTGATATTACAAGCAGGTTAAATGATGCTTATCAAGAAGTTATTGATTCTAGTTACCGCAACTTGAGTTATCTGACTGCAATTAAAGATGAAAAAGACGTACTTCACCTGTTAAAAGGTACCGGTGAAGAGGCAAATACGATAATTGATGACAATCAACAAGCGGTTCAGGCAGTGATTGATTACCTGATGATGAAAACTAATCAGGGGATGCAAGCACTGTCGATGGAAAACATCCGTGATCACTTTAATGACATTCCGTTTGGCTATAATGACGAAGATATTGCTTGGTTGGTAGCAAAGGCATTTAAAGACGGCAAGGTTAAATTAGCATTTAATAATGCTCCAATTTCTATTGGCGATGCGGTTAATAATGCTCAATTAATTACTAGCTACTTAACGAAAAAACAGCAAGTAAGAAAGTTGACCTTGCAAATTGTCCGGGAAGTTTCAGAAAAACAGAGGAAAGCTGCACGTAATTTTGTGAGGGATATTTTACACAAGCGTAGCATTCTTGCCGATAATAATTCGACTGAGCAGTTGGCAGCTAAAATTGTTACCACTACTGAAGAAAAAATCAATGAACTAAATGACTTCGATGCCTTCCCTCAGGGCCCAGGAAAAGCCTTAATCGATCAAGGAGTAGAATTGTTAAATCCAATCGCTAATTCAGGCAATAATAGTGAACGAACATATGGCTTGATTGATAAACACCTAGATGAGTTAGAAGATTGGTTAGAAGACATGGATGATAATGGTATCTCTGATTTTTATCATTCTGATACTCAGAAATCGGTTTGGCGGAGATCGTTGGACTACATGGATAGATATAACCTAGCAAAGGGATTTATTGATTCTGATAATGCTGTTCATAAAACTGCACAAACCATTAAGGAAAGCCTTAAGAAGCAAAATATTAGTCGGGTCATTCCTCAACTAGAAGCCTTGAATCAGGATTTTGCTACCCAATTTAATGATTTAGTTGATGAGTTGTATCGTCAATACCAGGACAAGAGTGAAAATTACTTGCAATTACTGGAACAACGCTTAGCAGACGCTAATTTCCCAGAGCAAACTGCTAACAAACTTCAGCAGCGGATTCAGGATACAATTTCAAGAGATAACCAAATTGCTGAGCAAAAGAGTAATGATGGCAAGTACACCGAATTAAATGATCAAATCCAGTTGCTGAGACGAGATGCGGACAAATTACAACGGGAAATTGACGAAACTAGTCAACAAATTGCTCGAGATTTACGCCGTAAGCAAGAATTGGCAGAACAAGCAACGGAATATGATTCTAATGAGCGGCCTCATCCGGTTAAAAGTATCCCCCATGAAGTAGTTCATACTAAACGGGTAAAGACAATTAAGATTAGTGAGCTTGAAGGACAAGCATGGCGAATTACTAGTGATAGTGATTTGGATAGCTATATTAACCAGTTAAAGCAGTCCTTACAACGTGAAATAGATTCAAATGATATTGTGAATGTTGATTTTAAGTAGGTTTGAAAATGGATAAGACAAAAATAAAGAATTTTGCTGTTAATGCACGTAAAGAATTAATAGATAGAGTTCGGCAACGATTGGCAAACTTTGGGATTGATAAAGCAGGAATAGCTGATGAGCTACCAATTTCCACCACAGCTGTTAAGTACTATACTAATGAACACTTCCCACTAAAAGGGAGGGCAATTGGTTGGCGTAAACAAATAGTTAGTCGACTTAATCAGGATACCAATCAGAAATGGGACGAAAAACTGAATCAGTTTATTGATGAGGTTGCTTATACCTGGTTTAACCGGATTATTGCCATCCGTTTTATGGAGGTAAATGATTACCTACCTAGTAGAACACGGGTTCTTTCAAGTGAAGAGGGCCGAGTTGAACCTGATATGTTAAACCATGCTTTGGAAATTGAGGATGACCTGGGCGGATATAGCGATGAAGAACGGGTCCAAATAACGGATGCTTTGACAAGTCGTAAGCCTGCACAATTGGATAAAATATTTGGCATGTTATTCATCAAACAAACAGATGAATTATCAAATCTACTACCAGGATTGTTTGAAAAGACTTCTGATTATATGAAGCTTTTGTTTGTACCTAATTACAGTAATGGAGTTATTAAACAGCTGATTGATGAGATTCCAGAAGAAGACTTTGATGTATCAAAGTCTGGCCAGGTGTCCATTATTGGCTGGTTATACCAATACTATATTTCTGAATTGCATGATCAGGTCGTTAATATTACAGGGAAAAAAGCAGTAAAAAAAGCCGATATTCCTGCAGCTACTCAGTTATTTACAACAGACTGGGTAGTCAAATACATGGTTGATAATTCCCTTGGTAAATACTATTTAGAACGTCATCCCCAAAGTAGTATTAAAGATGATCTTAAATACTTATTGCCCGCAAAAATGGAATTGGTGCAGAATGGCAAGCAGCTTATTGAATACAAGTTTCTGGATAATGCCATGGGTTCAGGCCATGTTTTAATATATGCCTTTGACGTGTTTATGAAGATGTATCAAGAGGAGGGATACTCCTCTCGTGAGGCGGTCCTTCTTATTCTTGAGAATAATCTGTATGGCTTTGAAATTGACAAGCGAGCTTACCAGCTGGCCTATTTTGCTGTAATGATGAAAGCCCGGCAGTATGACCGACGAATATTTAAGAGAGATATTCATCTCAATCTATACCTCTTTAAGGATTTAGTATTGCCGAGTGCATTTTATGATAGGTTGCCACAACAGATTGCTGACGAATTAAAAGAAACTATGGCGGATTTTTCTAATGCAACTGAATATGGGGCAATTATGCAGATTAACAGTCATCATGATTGGGATAAATTAATGGCAACAGTAAACTCAATTGAGCCGGTTGAAGACTTGGATATTGATGGTATTAATAGGGCCAAGGATAATGCCTTACAAGCGCTTAATTTGATGAAGTTACTGACTTCTAAGTATGAAGTAGTAGTAACGAATCCACCATATCTAAACAAATTTGATAAAACACTTAAGAAGTATCTAAATAATCATTATCATGATTATTCTAAGGATCTATTTGCAGTATTCGTATACCATAATCAAGAATTATTATCTAATAATGGGTATGCTGGCTTTATGACACCGTTTGTATGGATGTTTATTAAGACATATGAGCCCCTTAGAAGGATAATTATCAATCATGTTAAGATAGATAGCTTGATCCAAATGGAGTATTCCGCGTATGAAGAAGCTACAGTTCCAATTGATAGCTTTGTTCTAAAGAAAACACATGAAGATACTATCGGCACCTACATTCGTTTGTCCAATTTTAAAGGAGGAATGGATGCACAAAGAGACAAAGTTATTAAAGCTATTGATAATCCTAACAGTGATTATCTATACCATACTGATCAGGACAACTTTAATAAAATCCCTGGTTCTCCCATAGCTTATTGGGCTCCTCAAGCATTAATTAATGACTTTGAAAAGGGTAAACCATTAGGACAACTTGTTGATGCTAAACAAGGACTGGCAACTGCAGACAATAAACGCTTCTTACGTTATTGGTATGAAGTCGATTTTAATAATATCTACTTTGATGCCCATAATACTAATGAAGCGAAGCAATCTGGTAAAAAGTGGTTCCCATATAATAAGGGCGGCTCTTATCGTAAATGGTATGGAAACTATGACTATGTGGTAAATTGGCAGAATGATGGCTATGAGATCAAGCACTTTACCGATTCAAGGGGAAAGGTACGGTCCAGACCACAAAATACCGAGTACTACTTTAAGGAAGCAGTTACATGGTCGGATGTAAATAGTGGACGTTTCTCATTAAGGTACCGTGAATCAGGAAGCATTCATGATGTTAAGGGCATGTCGGCTTTTAGTGAA
This sequence comes from Candidatus Limosilactobacillus merdavium, assembly GCA_018883805.1. Lineage (GTDB taxonomy): Bacteria > Bacillota > Bacilli > Lactobacillales > Lactobacillaceae > Limosilactobacillus > Limosilactobacillus merdavium. The sequence goes on from JAHLFK010000058.1 coordinate 49,171, forward strand.
GATCATGATAAACTTTTATATTTACTGGGACTGCTTAATACAAAAATTGGTAATTATGTTTTTAAGATGATCAACCCGACGATCAGCTTGCAAATCGGTAACTTTGTGGTTTTCCCTGTGTTAAATTCTTCCAGGGAAATTACATCTAAGGTATCTAACAACATATTAATGGAGAAGCAGGATTGGAATAATTATGAAGAAGCATGGGGATTCAATAGTAATCCATTAATTGGGCTGTCAACAACATTACAAGAAAGTTATAAGCAATTTGTGAGTGATTTAAACGATAAAAGACGTCAGGTTAAGTCGAATGAGACTGACCTCAATCGTTTTTTTATCAAACTATACGGTCTAAGTAATGAATTAGATGCATCCGTTGAAGACACCAGTTTATCGATGGAAAATCCTCAAGATGATAATCATCGTGAATTGACGGTAAAGAGGTTACTGTCCTATTTTATTGGCTGCGTATTTGGACGTTACTCTTTAGATAAACCGGGATTAGTGTATGCAGGCGGTGACTGGAATGGATCGGCATACACTAGCTTTAAGCCTAACCAGGATAATCTAATCTTGCTAACAGATCGTGATTACTTTGGGGATGATCGAGATATTATTAACCGCCTGAAGGAGTTCTTACGAGTTGCCTTTGATTCTCAGTCCTTAAACGATAATCTACACTTTATTGCCAAAACACTTGATCCTAAAAAGTCTGAACGAGGTGAAAGTGATGAGCAGATTATTCGTAACTATTTCCTCAATGATTTTTATAAGGATCATGATAAAACGTATCATAAGCGGCCTATTTACTGGCAGTTTAATAGTGGTCGTAACGATGGGTTTAAGGCCTTGATGTACTTACATCGATATAATAAAGACGAATTGGCAATGGTTCGTAACTACTTACACGACTTGCAAGCTGCATATAGTAACACCATTAAATTTAACGATGAACAGGAAACGAATTCCTCGACAGCACGCGAGAAGAATCAGTATCGTAAAGATACAGTTAAGCTAAATAAAAAGGTAACTGAGGTCATTAAATATGACGAAGTACTTCAACACCAAGCATTAGCTCAGGTTTCCATTGACCTAGATGATGGTGTTGTTGTTAACCACGCTAAGGTTCAAGGGAACGAAGAATTGTTCTCTAAATTGTAGAACATTGTTAAATTAATTGAACAAACCGGGGATGGAATCTAACATCTCCGGTTTTAATAGTGCACCCGGCAATATGTCTTCGCTGGCATCAGCAAGGGCTATTGGCGAACCACAAACAGTAAGACTTTGAGCTATTCTCTAACTAATAGAAAACTGGCGCGTCTTGGACCCATATTTATTAGTCCAAGACGCGCCAGTCAATTTAAAGTGATTAAGCTGTTGAACCGCCGTATACGGAATCGTACGTACGGTGGGTGTGTGAGGTCGGTAATTGAACTAATTTACCTCCTACTCGATTAGAGTAAATTCATCGGCACTTGAGAATCTTTAAAAATAACTACTCAATTATTCGTATATACGATATAATCTAATTGTATATATTGATAAGACAAATAGAGGTGTTTAAATTGGCTATCAAGTCACCAACTAAAATTTTTAAGACTGGTAATTCTAGTGCTGTGCGATTAAGCAAAGATATTATGAAAGCTGCTGGATTAAAGGTTAATGACTCAATTTATGTTACGGTTAATCGGCAGGATGGCAGCGTGGTTATAAAACCTATTAAAGAAACAAACGGGTTTCATGACCGTTTTGAAGAACTCTTAAATAAGAGTATGAAGGATGATCAAGAAGCTTTGGACTTTTTAAAGGATAAGTAAAAAATGAATTATTTGACTGAAGAAGAAATTATGGAAATTAACCGCCAAATAATTCAGTATGCAGGAGAAGGGATGATTCAGGTTTTAGATCCGAACGGGCTAAATAGTATTGTCGAAGCTCCTCAGCAAACTTTCTTTGGCCGGGAAGCCTATCCAACAGTTTGGCTGAAGGCAGCGTATTACCTACAAAAGCTTACTAAAAAGCATGTTTTTGCTGATGGTAATAAACGAACAGCATTAGAAGCAGCAAAAGTGTTTCTTTTGCTAAACAATATTAATGTAAAATTTCATGGTATTGAAGCCGGACAAATGGTCCTAGATGTTACTAATTCTCCTGACTCGGAGGAAGTTATGTTAAAAGTAGCAAGATATTTGAAAGATCATCAAATTAAAAACAAGAGTGAGTAGTATGGTGCAATTAAAGTTAGACAAAATAGTTAAAGAAATTAATCATTATTTTGACCAAGGATATCAGTACGTATTCTGGTATGACCCTGATGGTGAATTTGCAGATGATGTAACTGAAGGCAATCAGTATTTAAAAGATAATTTAGCTGCAGAATTACAGCCCGTTGGTGAGAAGGAACAGTTTAAAATTAAGCGAAAACTACTGGATAAAAAGAATCAAGACCGTAGTTTTTTAGTTTATGTAAAAGCAAAAAGGCCTCAGCTACAATTTGATTATTTTGCTGACATGGAGCGTTATGGCCATATATTTAGTGCTAAGGCTAGCGATATAGTGTTTGAACAATTGGCTGAGCAATTAAACTTTGATAATTCAAAAAGGAATTTTGTCAAAAAATATTTAAAATATTTTCGGGCTAAGTCCAGGCGTCAAACATATATTCATAATTTTGAGTCAAGATTAATAAATCATCCTGAATTAATGATCTTATCTAATTTAGCTGGCTTAGATCATTTTGATGAAAATTCGCTATTGATGGCAGTCTTCAAAGGGGGAATGGATGAATCTAATAACAAGATTATTCGATCATTCAGTAAATATGATGTTTTGCCATTATTTTGGCAGATATACGATAAATACTTTGGCTGCAGTAATGTTAGAAGCTTAAAGGGACTGTTTGATGGTGCTTTCGTTACAAGCGTCTATAGTCAATTAGAAGAAAAAATTCCATCAGAGTTATTAGCCCAACCTTTTGAAAATTATTCGAACGTGCAAGTTTTCATGAAGCGCTTTAGTGATTCTCGTAAATACCAAGAACTATACCAGAATTTAACGGGAACGGCATGGAACGAACTTAAGCTAGGTACTTACCTAAAAGATGAAAACGTTCAAGATTTATTAAGAGTTGACGGTATAAAACAGATTGACGAATTACTCTTAGAAAGAGTCAGGGCCAATTTTAATGCGGATGGTACTGTCACTGATGGTGATGAGACTATCGGTGTAATCGATCAAGTAACCAGAGGAGTAAATGCGTTTAATCCGGAATTCAACTTTTTAAAAGAGGCTTATCATTTGTTGAAGTATCGACCACGATTCTATGATGACTGGCATGAAATGCTTAATGATTATGTAAATAAAGTATTTAAAGTTGATACTCATTACCGCTATTTGGTAACTAATTACCGACGTATTTCCGAAGATAAGCGTCACAAATATGAAGATATTAAGCGTATGGTTGATGATTATTATAACGATCAGATATTAGAACAGTCCGTTCGTGAGTGGAATACTACCTTTCAGCTTCAAGATGTTGAATCTAATCAGCGGGAACAAAATTTCTATAGGAACTTTGTTCATGGTGCTAATGAGCGGATCGTTGTGATTATTTCAGATGCTTTTCGATATGAAGCAGCACATGAGCTTCAAGCTCAGATAGCTAATGATGATAGGATTACAAGTAAAATGGACTATCTACTGACCGGATTACCGTCCGTTACGTATATGGGGATGCCTTCACTTCTGCCCCACCATAAGCTGGAGTGGCAAAAGGATAATGTGCTAGTAGATGGTCATATGGCTAATAATGCTGATAATCGCCGTAAAATTTTACAATTATGGGATAAAAATAATGACCTATTAAAACTGGATGATATTCTAAAAGCTACCAGTAAGGAAATTAAGGCCATGATTGCTAACAAAAATGTTATCTATGTGTATCACAATCAGGTTGATGCAATAGGCGATAATTTAAAAACGGAAGACGAGACTTTTAGGGCGACTGATCAAGCAATTGATGAGATAAGAAGAGCTATTCAAGTATTAAGAACAAATAGCGTATCGCATATTATCGTGACTGCTGATCATGGCTTTATCTACCGTGAAGCGTCAGTGGAGGAACAAAGTAAAATTGATATTCCAGCAAGTGATTATAATGGTAAAATATCGCCGCGCTATTTGATGACACCAGATGACCTTTCGAATATTCCTGGGGTTATGTCAGTGAAACTGGGCATTAGTCTGACAAATAATGATCAAACGAATGTTTATTACCCTGCTACTGTGAATGTTTTTAAGTCCCAAGGTGGTAAAAATTATGTACACGGCGGATCATCATTACAGGAAATGGTAATTCCTGTATTAGATATGAGAATGAACTCGTCAAGATCAAAGGCCGAGTTTGCCGAAATAAGATTAGCAGCTACTCAACATAGTATTAATGCCCTAAGGATGACGTTGAAATTCAATCAAGTCGAACCAATTAGTGACTTGATAAGGCCTCGTAAATTTAACATCTACTTCATGAATCAATTTGGACAGGTAATTTCAAATGTTGCTACTATTAACGCTAATCGAACAGATGCAGAGATTAATCAACCATTATCAGCAGATATCGTAATACAAAATCGACAATATGATCGGAGTGAAGATTACTATCTAGTTATTGATCCGGATAAGGGATCGATTACTAATCCTAGATACCACTATCAAATGAACCTGATAAATGATTAAATCAGTTAATAACAAGAGTATGGAAATCTCCTAACGGCTAGTAGGATTTAGGGCTGTGGGGGATTTTTTGGTTTGTTTGGTAATTTGATTGGAAATAAGGTAAGCACCGAAGGGAAGCTTTTTAGAATATATTGATTATATCCTCTATTTGACGTTTTAAACTACCTTTAAAAAAAGAATTCTTGAAATTTGCACCAATAACATTGTTATAGTAATCACCGTTTAAGAAATTCTTTAATGACTCACGCATCTGATTATACTTATTAATATCGGCGTTACGGTGGTTAATTTCTTTATCAAAGTGCTCAAAACGGTTGAAGACATATTCCTTTGTGCGTTTGTACTTGCGACTGATACTTCTATCGATAGCACGAATATCCGCATCGTTTAGTGTGATAGAGAAGGCATCACTATTTCCATTAATAACTTCTTTTAAATTACGGCGAATATATAATGATACGGGTTCTAAAGGATGCAATATGGAGTCGAGATTTTCCATCTCACGTTTTAGTGAAATTCCTTTTAAATGCTTGTAGTGAACAATTAGTTTATCATGCAAATCAAGATTAGCATAAGATTCAGTAGTGTTAGCGTGGATTTTACTACTATTAAAATCTATTTTATTAGATGGTACCGTTATTAGCTTATAGTAGTCTGGAGCTTGTTTAGCAAATTTTCTAGCCATCTTTAGTACACTTTTTTGGTTAATTCTTATTGAACTGGAAGACTTATGTCCTGAGGAGAGATGCCCTTGTATATCATATGTGATTCTATCCATACTATAGTAAAGATCCATATTATCATTCTTGGGACTAATAACTCCCCATTCTTCTTCTTCGTATAAGTTATTGGTGCCATTTTTAGTTGGCTTTAAAGATGAGACTACGTTAAGCAGTTTTGCAATGCTCTCACTATCCAATACTGAAAGTGTAGATAGGGAAGCAGCGTGAAGGTCTTCTGGAGATCCATTGATTGTATTTATTAAAAGCATGGTATGTTGACGGTCTATATGCTGCCAATTAATATTAGCATTTGCTAATAATTTATTTAGACGAGATCTAGAAATACTGTTCTTAAAATTTCCTTCTGCGGAGAAATTGATGATTCTTAGTATTTCTTCAATTGAACAATATATTTTACCATTATCCAGCTCCAAGTACGTTTGGGGCTGGATTTCTTTGTATTTGTACATAATAACACTCCAATCTTGAACGCAAAAAAGTGTCCGTATTTTTAATAGGAATTATGAGTGACAATAAAAATGTCAAAAGGAAAGCGGCCGTTTGAATTTTGATATCAACAATTAAATTTTAGCATTTACTAATAACATAGTGCCATTTGTAAGTAATGATGGTCAATAGTTAACGAATAAAGTTAATAATAAACTTTGATATCACAGTACTTACGGCGTGCATACGCCGTTGCCGAGCTCCGTCAACGGCATCCGCCAAGATTGCCGTCAGAACAGCTTTCGTGGATGATGACAAAATTGATTGGGCTGGTGTAGAAGGCGCGTGGAATCAATGATTGTTGATCCTTTACAGGGCAAACATATTAAACGGGTAGATCGAATAGGGATAACAGTTAACTGCCCTTACTGCTAGTCCTTGAACGGTTACCCAGAAAGGATGAGAAGCGATGTCAGATGACAATAAGTCAGCAAGTATCGAAGAACGGTACGCTAAGGCTTCAGATTATTTGAAACGATACTCCCATTCTAGTCGAAAATTGTACCAAGTCATTCTTAAAGTTTTACCTCCTCTACAGGTTAATGATCAATATGACGAAGACAATATTGATTTGGCAATTAAGGCTGGTAAGATCCTGGATCTTCTTGGTGAAGCGTCACGAACTTGGAACATCTCAATTCATTGGCTTTTCACCGTTTGCAATCCGAGAATCAAGAAACGGTCTAATCCAAAGTACAGCCCGGTTTATGAACAACACGCAACCAGGTTACCATTGAATCGTTTCGGCGAACTAGATCGTATGGTGATGGATGAGGGTGGTAACTTAATTCGTGCTGGTGACAAGCTAGTTGGTGATGACCGCTTCGTTGGTAAGGGTTGTGAAGATTATGGGTCAGCCTGGGATAATGATGGCAATGTTATTAAACATGATGCTCGTGGGCAACCAACCTTAGATGGATTCACTGCTTGGGTAGCACGACATATTGATGAACTTCAAAAGATCTGTTGCCGAAATCCAAACCGGGATCGTCACTTTGCTGCATTCTTCATAGGCCATCCGAGGGATGATGAGGAAAATAAACGAAATGGTGAAATGGAACATAAAGAGTCCCATGTTCATCTCGTTGTAGATATGCCAACCAGGCGCACGCGTTACCGGATGATGGAACTATTTGGTTACAACTTTGATGACTTAACAGAAACGTTTAAATGGATTGATCAGATTAACGATCAACGAAATGAAAGGATAGCTGCTTTCTTAGGTACGTTACAAGGCGCTATGCAGAACTTTGTTGTAACTAAGCATTATATTTCATCAATTCAGTATCTGGTACACCAAAGTGGTAAGGCTAAACGCGATCAGAAGACCCCGTATTCGGTTAATGAAGTGATTAGCTGGTTACCGGATGATCCAGGTAAAAGCTATTCGAGTATTGCCGGTGTTTATGATGATGAAATGGTTGCCAAGGGTATTGATTCAGCTATTGTTCACAACTTGCACAGTCCTTATAACCTAGCACACCACACCGCACGTTTAGTAGGACGTAACGACGGAGATCGTGTTTTTTCTGGACACCAATTGTCGGAATTAAGGAGCCTTGGAACAAAGGGTGCCGGGAAAATGAACTTTAGTAAGCAATCTAAGAAGTTGATTCTGGATCAATTGATGGAATGGATTTATTCCGGGCGGATGCAAGTAACTGATTGGAAAGATGCTATTCATGCCGCTTTTGATGATAGTGATGCAGCAGGTTTAATTGCTGATGGGATTTTTATCAGTCGTTTGACCGCTGTCTTAGACGATCAACGTGAGTCAACGATTAATGACATTGATGCAGATCGTAATATGAACACGATTTTTATAAGCGCTGCACAGGGTGGTATTGGTAAATCATATCTTGCTAGTCGACTATGTCAATACTTAGAACAAGGGCGCACACCATATGTGACGGCGGCTGAAGATAAGAATAAAACAGTAGATTATTGGCAAGATTACCAGGATCAAGCAGCAGCCGTAATTGATGAAGTTTCAGCATCTTCAATTGAATGGAGTGCACTCAAAGATATGCTTGACCCTCACAAAATCCCGAGGGTTTCATCTCGATTCCATAATGCTTGTCCTTGGAATCTGAATCTGCTAATTATGACGAATGTTTATTCGGATGGAGTTGCTGGATATGTGCGAGATGTCCTTCACTACGCCCCTGGAGTCACCAAATTAGGGTATTTGAAACAAGATGACTACGATAGACGTTCCTGGAGCCTTAAGACTAATGATTCAGAAGCAGGTCAAATTTATCTTTCACAGCTTAGCCAACTATTGCGTCGATTGCCAATCAATATCCATATGATTCCAACAGAAGATGGGAAAGGAACTGAAGTTGTTGTTTCAATCATCAATTTCCGCCCAGGTGGCCGTGCCATTAAAAATTATGACTATGTCTATACACGTGAGTCAGATCATATTTTTAATGTTGTAATCAATGAAGATTTGTCTGATCAAGATATGCAGCGGATTGTTAAAACTGTCGCTAAGATGATCAAAGATCTTCAAGACAAAGCGAAGACAATTTTTCGACAAGATCCTAATGCTGTCCTTGATAGTGCAAAAGGTTTCTTGGAACGGCATGCAGACTTTGGAGTCTATATTCGAGGTGGCCAAGCGTACCTTTCCGAGAATAAACAACAAAATAGTGGGTCAAATTATCAAGATTTATTTCAAAATACGACGGCCACCTCACCAGCTACTAATATGTTAACGAACTTGAACCAACTCAGGTATGAACTATGGCCAGAGTTTGCTGGTAAAGATAATAATTTCCACCCTGAGCTTAACCAATTTACGGCGCTAATGCGTGGTTACCTAGTACCGATTCGACGTGATTACGGTGACGCGTGGACCGTGGCAAAGTTAAGTGATAAGTCGATGCAGTTACTCAAAAATCATCGGGCAACTGAACTGGTCATGCATCTTAATGCGATTACTTCCATTAAAGATAGTGATAGTTATTTTGTGTTGAGTCAAAGCAAGAAAGTAGCTCGGATTTTAACAAGTTGATGATAAGGAGTGTTGTCAAAAGGCAACGGGTCGGTGGTGGGTGTTTGCCTACTTTGAACGCCAAAGTAGGGTCGTGTTCTGGTTCTCTTTGCGACACAAAAGAGAAGGTGGAACCCAACCTAATCAGGACCCAAATTGGGTGGCTTAGGTTGCTGCATTTTGCTTCGGTTTGTTGCATACAAATGAAGGCCAAAAGGAAATTATTAAGAACTAATCTGGCAAGAATAGTTCTTGATTTAAGGGGGTGCAGGGGGAACAACATTCCCTTTGCCAAGTAGTCCTGTGATATCAGCAGGTAACTACTTGCCCGTTGCTTTTCTGGCCTTATTGCTAGTTGATTGGCACGTGTAGCCAATCAACATGAGCGCGGAAATTAAAGGACCTTAAGGGCCATAATGACCAAGTGAATTTTAGCAATTTAATTGATGGTTTTATCATCAATTAACGGCCAGAATTGCAACGTTATCTCACACTAGAAAGGAGCGATTTGATGCTGAATAATAGCCAATTAATCAAACGAAAACAGCATATTAAAATGCATCGTCGAGTGCCGGAGAAAAAGCACCCATACTTGCTACGAATTCCGCAAAGTGACTTTGAAAAACTTCAAGCTGTAGTAGGCGATGAGTCAATGAGTAAAGTGCTACTTCGAGGATTAAAAACCGAATTGGACTATCATTTAGCGGTGCAGAATTTGATGAAAGAATTACCTGATTTTCAATCGGTAAAGCAATTAGATGAGTGGCGGTTTAAACATCTGAAAAGCAGCCCGGAATTGCTTGCTAAGCATGTGATGCCCGCAACAATTAAAGCCTATTTATGTCGGCTAGAACAGCACGATAAATTGAAACAGTTTGCTTTGATTCAGTGGAATTCGATTGTGTACTACTTAAATCGGATTGGTGTTAATTTAAATCAACTAGCTCGTCAAGCTAATCAAGGTAATGCAGTGAATAGTGAGCAGTTACAAAAGTTAATCCAAGTAACTGTAAGTTTATCACGTCTTATAAATGACAAATTCAAAGGTGATGATGACAGCGATGTACGTGAAGAGTAATTACATTACTAACGCATATGGACGGTTGAAGTATCTCTTTGATGAACCAGCGCATGATGGTTCAGCTCAGCGTGTACTCGGTGTGAATGGCTCGCATGTGTATTTATGGGGACCACGTGGTCAACCATATTTATCGCAAAGTGGTTACTTCTTAAATCAACAGTTTAGGATGGTTAGACGCCGAGCTACAAACAAACGAAAGCGACAACAAGCGCAACATTTGATTTGTTCATTCTCAGAAAGTGAGATGCCGACAGACGATCCAAAACAATTTGATTTGGAAGTTGACCAAATTAACCAGTTAGTCGGCGGATTTATGAAACAATACTTTCCTAATACACAGTGGGTGTCGGCGGTACAAGCTGATGGTCAAGAAGGTCATAAACTACATTGTCACATTCTGATTAATAGTGTGTACCCTGATGGCAAATGTGTTCGAACTAATTCTTTTAGCGTCAGTAAATTACGCCATGAATGGAATGATTATCTGAACAATCATTTTCTCGAGGTCACTGGTCATGTGTATGTTAATCCATTTGACAAGGAAAAGTCAGGTGAGGTAATCAAACCTAAGGGATGGCAGGCCGTTCTTAAGAGTACGTTGAGTTGGGCGCGGAGTCAGGCAAAGTCTATTGAAGAGTATTTATTACTACTAAAAGATAAAGATATTACGGTGACAAAGCGTAATAAGAAAGGCGACTGGTCGTATCACATGACCGTAAATGGTAAAGAGAAGACCATTCGTGACTTTTACCAACGTCGTGATCGAAAGACCGGATTAGTTAAATCAACGCGTGGAGTGGGGAAGGAGTTTACACCGCTCAAGTTGAATAATTATTTTAACCAAAAACAGGAAACTAAGGAGGTTTCAGTCGATGAAGAATCTAAAAAATTCCATGGACGATCTGAACAACTTGTTGAAGCCAACAGGCAACAGCGACAAATGTTCCAAGAATACATCGCGCGACAACAACTTGAAGCAGATGATGAAGAGCCTGGCAACCAAGCAGGATCTACAAAACTGGACGGGCGACATCAGCAAGACTCTAAACAATCAGAAGAACAATCTGAACCAGGGAGTTAGTGATATTGCCCATCAGGCTATTAAGGATGCTTGGAGTGATGGTCGTACGAAGTCATACGCAGACCTAGAGCAGAAGTTTGAGGGCCAACAAGCGAGAATTGACCGGATGAATGTTTCAAAAGCACGAGCCGAAGTAATGGCCAGTGCTGATCATTCAAAGATTGAACAATTGGATCAAGTTGTTAATAAGCTAGTTATTGTGATTAATCACAATAGTAATTTGTTGCGACAGTTAATCAACAAGGTTCAGCAACCAGTTGATATTGATGGTCATGACCTTTTACGTGTGATGCGTGAAGAGGCTAATTCTACTACCAGTCAACTTCTAAGTAAAGAAGTGGTTACTTATATTAATAGGATTAAAGATTCAATTGAAATGGATAAGCAAGAGGTCACTAAGTCACATAAGGTAATGGAAAATGTCCTAACTAAGTTTTCTAATTCATCGTTAGTTATTTTAGCTGGAATTCTGCTGTCCGGTGTGATGCCGTGGTGGCCGGTAAAGATTATTGTTGGTATTGGAGCAATTATTGGAGGAATTATCTATGGTAAAGATTAACAAGAATCGTTGCAATGGTTTCAGTGGTGAAGTACAAGATGCTTCTCCGTTAAATGTAGAAAATACACAAGAATATCGAGACGTTATCGCAATGACAAAATTTAAGCTTGATACAAGTATGCGGTATTTGGAAGGACCGTTTGACCACCTTGCCGATTCTATGCAGAATTTGTGGCTAAATGAGGGAATGCAGGTGCCTGGTTTTGCAACAAAGTTCGTTGACTGCTGGTCAAATGATGACTATGTGACATTTTGCGAGCAGGTAAAGCTATGGGCACTAGACCATAATGAAGAACCCTTCAGTGAACTTTATCGGCGAGTACGTGAGCTTATCTTATGTGATAAGAAGTCACTTCAATTATTAACGATCCGTAAGCTGCTGGATAAGTCAAACGAGAATGAGAAAGTTCTATTTGAACAGCAAGCGAGTGTTCAACAATTATGTAACGAAATTGGTGAAAAAGATGACCAGATTTTCGTTGAGGACGATAGCTTTAAACACTCAAGTACCCAATTTGAACGTTTGAAGTTATTAGTACAATCTATGCGGCGGCATTCTAATTATCTTGTTAATCAACGGCTTACGCGTCATCAAATGGTTAGTGTCAATGCTAATGAACAAGCAAAGATTATCGCTAAGCCAGTTCCGGCAACTAAGAAACGTAATCAACCAATGATGAATAAGACTAATGACAAGGATGATGGGCTTGAATTGTAAACAAAAAAGCGACTATCCCCAGCTACCAACTATGGAAAGTCACTTTTAATAACAATAATTAGGATTGTTATCCTGCTCATTATCCATCTAATCGTTGCAGATGTAAATTGCATTGAATAGTAAAGGATGATGAATAGTATGAAAAAAGTAATGGATTACCAAGATTTACGTGATCTTGGCTATCCCCAAAATCAAGCACGGCGAATCATTCGTCAAGCTAAGGCTAACCTTGTTAAACAAGGGTATGCCTTTTATAATGGTAAACGAGTTGGTCTGGTACCAACAACTGCCATTGCTGAAATTATTGCGCTTCCTGAATTGGAGGCCGATAACAAGTGAAGTCGATGAAAATTGACGGTTACAAATATGTCCGTGTCGATGAGAACGGGCATTTTTTCTACCAAGTATTTTTGGGACGCGATAATGAAGGCAAACAACACTTTAAAAAGGGACGTAAAGACCAAAAGGGGTTGAAGTTTACATCACCTAAAGCAGCTGAAGCTGAAGCAATGCGGATTAAAGTTGAATACATGAATAAGCAAGCGGAAGACTTAAAACGTATGAGTTATGGCAAATTTGTTCGTCAAGACTTCTTACCCAAATATAAGGCTGATGTTGAAGACAGTACTTATGATTCGCATAAACGAATGATTATGCTATCGGTAGATCGATTTGATACAAAAATCTTGGATGAGATTAGCGTTCGAGACTGTGAAGAATATCGAACATGGTTAATGAGTACGTCCGGCTTTTCCCGTGACTATGCTAATGTCTGTTATGTGGCGTTTCGGCAAACGTTAGGATACGCAGAACACCTTGGATTAATAACTGATAATGTAGCAATGAAGACCAAAGCTATTCCAAAAGGTAAAGCTGTGGCTAAATACTGGACAAAGGCAGAATTTGAGAAAGTTCTGGCTCAGATTAGTACACAAGGCTTTTACGAACATTGTATTTACGTCATGCTGCTGTTTTATTATCGGACTGGTGTTCGTGTCTCAGAAGGGTTTGCTTTGACTTGGAATGATATTGATTTAGTTAATCAAAAAGCTAGGATCTTTCATACCCTGTACTACAAAAATAAGGACAATTACCGAATTAAGCCATACACTAAGACTAAGGCTGGTAAGCGTATTATTACTTTAGATGATGAACTGGTTCAAATTCTAAAAGATTGGCGTCAGGAACAATTAGCTCATGGTGTTAAGAAGTTTGTACTATCCTATGACGATCGGCCGATGATTAAATCTACTTTGAATAATGTGATCCATAAATACGCTAAATTAGCAGGTGTGCCTAGTATTAACGGTCGAGGATTACGTCACTCACATGCTTCATATTTGATTGCTGAACTTGGGGCAGATGTACTAACCGTATCGAAACGATTAGGTCATAGCAGCCCGGCAGTAACCCTTCGTTATTATGCTCATATGTTTGATCGTAACGATGAATTGATTGCGGATAAAATGGTTGGATCTATGGACTTAACACCAGCTAAGCATTCCAAAGTTAAATTCAATGGCAATCAAATCATTCCCTTTAGTAAAGTGGTTTAATGTTTGCCAAATTGTTTGCCAAAAAAGTAAACAATCGCGCAAACACTTGGTACAACTGACATGTTAGCCAAATTTCTATTATTGAATACGAATGATGTTGCTTATTAACTTGATAGCGGAATCCTAATTTAACAGCATTTGAATTGTGCAAAATCAATTCAAATCTATAAAAAGTAACATTGTTCCCTACCAAAACCCTACCAAAAACTTATAATATTGAGCGTAAAAAAAGCAATCAGCATTTACAATTGATAGTAAGTGTTTGATTGCTTTTTCATTTTGAACTTCATCTTAGTTAATATATAGACGAAAATAACAGGTACTACATAATTGCTAAATGTGTAGTACCTGTTGTTTATTTTTGCTGATTATTTTTTGTGGAAGAATTATGAACAACGATATTTGAACTAACCAATTCTAAGACGTTTTTAGAAATTTCTTCCGCTTTCTGTTCATCAATCTGATCAAGTAGATTGATGAGGGTACTCTGATAATGTCCTCTTATATGTTGCTGGTTAGTATTACCATCAATTAATTTTTCCATTGTAGTTTTCAGCCCTTTTGCTATAAAGCTCTTATGTACTCAACCTCACCACGTTCTAGTCTTGATACGTAATTGGTGGAAAGATCAGTAGCATTAGCTAGTTCTTCTTGAGTCATTTTAAGCTCGTGGCGCCTGTGACTGATGTTAACTCCGATTTTACTCAT
>JAHLFK010000059.1 GCA_018883805.1 Candidatus Limosilactobacillus merdavium
AAGTGCGTCATTTGACGGACATCCTTTCATATAGGTTTGGTTCACTTAATATGATACCTGATGTCACGCCGAATGGCGTTTTTTATTTACCACCAACTGGGTGGCTAACTTCATTCTATAATCCACCATTAAATACTTTCTAACTGTGGCACAAACTAATAACATTACTCATGCCGCACAACAACTTCATATCACCCAACCAACTTTATCACGGCAAATCATCGATCTTGAAAAGGAGCTTGGGGTAACTTTATTTGACCGCAAGCAGCGTCAAATGACCCTTACAACTGAAGGAATCCTTTTCCAACAACTAGCAAGTACCATTCTATCGTTAATTGATCATACTAAAGAAGAGCTTCAAAATACTGAAAAAGAATTAACCGGAGTAATCAAGATTGGCTGTGTGGTTTCTAAAGTTTCAAAATTTGTAATGCAGACTGTTTATAAACTTCAAAAGCAGTATCCAAACGTTAAGTTTAACATCTATGACGGTAATGGTGACCTTCTTCGTCAGCGACTGGATGCTGGTCTTGATGACTTAGCTGTTTTAATTGAACCTGTCGAAGCTGCTAAACACAATTTCATCGTCCTGCCAGTTCGTAAACAGTGGGGATTAATTGTTAAGTCAAGCGATCCATTAGCAAAGAAAAAAGTAATTACAAAGCAGGATCTTTATAAACTACCATTAATTGTCCCTTCAAGAAATATTATCCGTGATGAGATTAGTGACGTTTTGAAATTGGATCAATCTAAGCTAGATATCCGGGCTACCAATAATTTGCCAAACAATGCTTATGAGCTCTTAAAGGAGAGTAACTATTATGTCCTTGGCATTAAAGGGGTTGTCGATTTCTTAAACGATCCCAATTTATCATTTATTCCTTTCTCGCCACAGAAGGAAACTGGCCACGTTCTTGCATGGCGGAAAAATACTGTTGTTACACCTGCTGTCGAAAAATTTCTTCAAATGTGTGCTGAGCAATTGGCCAAAAAATAAGAAATTATTTAAAGCACAAACTTATGCATTTCAACTATTGCAATTTTTTAACTGAACGCATTAAAATAATAATTCAATAATCAAATTAGGGAGTGTGGGAGCAATGTTATATAATGCAGCTTTAGTTCTTGAAGGTGGTGCCTTTCGAGGACAATACACTGCTGGTGTTTGCGATACACTGTTAGCAAACCACATTGAATTTAGTAGCGTCATTGGTGTTTCTGCTGGTTCACTGAATGGGGTTAACTTTGTAGCAAAGCAATATGGCCGTGCTGCTAATATTAATATTAATCATCGTCATGACCGTGACTACATCTCAATGACAAGGGTCTTCAAGCGAAAGATCATTAACATGGACTACCTATTCGAGGACCATGGCCTTTCTTGGCAGAACTTTGACGAACGAGCATATATTCGTTCAGCTTCTCACTTTACTGCGGTTGCTACTAGACTCCAAGATGGAAAGCGGGCACTCTTTACGGATCTGACGGGAGATCAGCTCCAGGAAGCGTTAATTGCTTCATGTTCAATGCCGTTTATGATGGATCCAGCCCCTACTCCAGATGGCCTTTGCTTAGATGGTGGGATCGCTGATTCAATCCCATTTGATGTTGCTCAAGAACAGGGCTACCATAAGATTGTAGTTGTACGGACACGTGATGTAAGTTACCGGAAGAAACCTTCTAGTCGACCAGTCCGACAATTATATCGGCGCTATTTCAAAGATTATCCTGAATTTGCTGAAGCGGGCATCCTTCGTCCTGAAGTTT
This sequence comes from Candidatus Limosilactobacillus merdavium, assembly GCA_018883805.1. GTDB lineage: Bacteria > Bacillota > Bacilli > Lactobacillales > Lactobacillaceae > Limosilactobacillus > Limosilactobacillus merdavium. The sequence continues at coordinate 1,768 of JAHLFK010000059.1, forward strand.
ATAACCGCCAAATCGCTCAAATCGAGCATCTAGAACGAACGGGAGAAGTCTTCAATATTGCTCCACAACATCCAGTTAAAGTGGGACGAGTTGAAAGCAACGTTAAGAAGATTCGTCAATTATATGAGACTGGTCAACAAGAAACCGAAGCAATCCTTCCAGAATTGATCAATTACCTTAATGCTTAATGAACCTCATTGTGCTATCATAAAGGTAAGTTAATGAACAGCATTAGGGGTGTCTGTTTGTCAGACTGAGATGTACATGGATGTACGAACCCTTGAACCTGTTAAGCTAGTACTTGCGAAGGAAAATGCTAACTCAATATAAATAACAGAAGCTGTTAGTTAACTATGAACTAGCAGCTTTTTTTATTTAGGAAGTGAAGTTAATGTCAAACTTACCATTATCATTATTAGAAGAAGTACGTAAAAAGAATCCAGTAGTACTGACAATTGCTAACATGGTAACCCCAGATAAGGTTGCTGACGCGCTTAGTGCTATTGGTGCCTCACCAATTATGTCAGTAGAACCTGAAGAGGCACCTGCTATGGTTGAACTGGCAGATGCAATCACTATTAATTTGGGAACATTAAACCAGGAGCAAGCTCAAGAGATATCCACTATCTTGGATGCTAATTCAAAGCACAAACCACTAGTTCTAGATCCTGTCGCAATTGGTGCAAGTAAGTACCGATTAAATTTTGCCCAACGCCTTCTCAGTAAGTACCAATTTACTGTTATTCGTGGCAATGCTGGTGAAATTGCTGCTCTTTCAGGGACAGAATGGGCATCTCATGGAATCGACAGTGGCAATGGGGCGGGAGACATTAAAGAGATCGCCCAGAAAGTTGCTCAACAATATAAGTGCACCGTTGTTTTAACCGGTAAAGAAGATGTAATTACTGATGGCAATCGGACATTTATTAATTCGCTCTCGACAAAATATTTTGCAACCAATGTAGGAAGTGGTGATATGTTATCTAGTATTATTGCTGCCTTCTTAGCTGTTAATAATGATCCCTACCTTGCAGCAAGTTCTGCCACAAAAATTTTCACGGCCGCCGGAGTTAAAGCAGCCAGAGAAACTTCAGGATTTGGTCACTGGCAGATCAAACTAATGGATGAATTAGCTCAGATTAATTCAAGTGAAATTTTGTCAATTTTATAAAAAGAGGTTTTTAATATGACTAATGATTTTCCCCAAGCATTAACAATTGCTGGTACTGATTCCGGTGGTGGCGCTGGAATTTCAGCTGATTTTAAGACAATGCAGATGCGTGGTGTCTTTGCAACGATGGTAGTTGTAGCTGTGACTGCACAAAATACTTTGGGTGTCCAAGATGCCTTAGCGATGCCTCCAAAGTTGATTGATGAACAGTTCGCATCCTTAGCTGACGACTTTAAAATTCGTGCATGTAAAACGGGGATGTTAGCTGATCCGTTGCGTGTTAAGACTGTTGTTAATAACCTTAAGAAATACGATTTTGGTCCGTTGACAGTTGATCCAGTAATGATTGCTAAAGGCGGTGCTAAATTACTCAGCGATGATGCCATTAGCGTTGTTCGGGATGAGCTCCTTCCCCTTGCCGACCTCGTTACACCAAATCTTCCTGAAGCTGAAGAGCTCACTCAAATGAAGATTAAAACTGAAGCAAATATGGAAACGGCGGGTAAGAAGCTCCAATCACTCGGAGCCAAAAATGTTCTTGTAAAAGGTGGCCACTTTACTAGTGATGATGAGGCAAATGATTTTGTCCTTCTCGAAAATGGTAAGTCCTTCTGGATGACTGCTAAACGGAAACAAACGAAGAATACCCATGGTACCGGAGATACAATTTCTTCATGCATTACTGCAGAGCTTGCTAAGGGTAAATCAATGGAAGAGGCGCTTCGGATCGGAAAGAAATATGTTGAAGCAACGATTAAGCAAGGAATCAATGTCGGCCACGGACACGGTCCACTTAACCATTGGGCAAAAATTGAGGAGGAAGATTAGCAATGAATTTTGATCCAAAAATATTAAGAGTATACCTCGTCGGTGGAACGCAAGATACGCATCACGATTCCTATGAATTTTTGGAAAAAGTTGAAGAAGCGATGAAAGCTGGCATTACAGCATTTCAGTATCGTGAAAAAGACAGTTCAACAATGACAGATGATGCCAAATTAGTCATGGCCCGGCGACTAGTTGAAATGGGAGAACGTTACTCAGTACCAATTTTCATTGATGATGATGTTAAGATGGCCTTGCGTGTTGGTGCTGATGGTGTTCACGTTGGTCAAAGTGATGAGCAGATTCATCAAGTGATTAAAGATGCGGCTGATAAGCTAATTATCGGCTATTCTTGCAACACTGAAGATGAAATTGAACAAGCTAACCAACTTAAAGAGGTTGATTACATTGGATGTGGACCTGTATTTGAAACTGGCTCAAAGCCTGATGCTGATCCAGTCATTGGCTTGAAGAAGCTTGCTGAATTAAATCAGCTTAGTAAGTATCCCCTCGTCGCAATCGGTGGAATAACCGAAGACAACATGGCTGATACAGTTAAAACTGGCGTCAGTGGTTTATCAATGATTTCAATGGTTCTTGGTAGTTCTGATATTACTAAGACTGTTAATGATATCAAGGCTCTTTATTAATAATTCATTTTTTAAAAAGCATTCAGGAGTATGTTATGAGCACGCTCCTGAATGCTTTATTTATTCTCATTAATTGACGCTGCAGAAACACCATCAACTATTTGGCCTTCAACAATCCCATGTTCATAGACATGGTCTTCAGCCATTTTACAAATATACTCAACGTCCTCTGTTACTTCAAGCACGCCTAAAAATTCGCCAATTGGACGTCGAATTGCGTAGTAACGGATCAAAGTCCGATGACCATTAATTACCTGTGGCGATTCAACAACGTCTTTCTCTCCCGATCGTAACATTTGAACTACTTTCTTAACCATCGGAATAACCCGTTTCGGATGGCAGCCAAGGAAGTTATGGTTAAGCCGTTTTTGAAGTCGTTCATCGTCCCGATCATTTGGTGAATAGTAAACATACTCTTCATCCGCATTAATATAATCTAGCTCATATGGCATTGTCCGAAAGAAGGCGTCAATTTCAGACAGAGATAAGCGTCCACTACCGAATTTAACTTCTGCATCTTCCATAAAAGGTGATTTCATTTTCATTCTCCTTTAGTATCTTCGTCGTGATTTAGCTGTTGAACAGCCGTAATCAATTGCTGATCAATTATTGCTCGTCGACTACGCCAAGCCTCATTCTTTAGTAATAATCGCTGATTTTTATCAAATTGGTAACCACCCCACATATGCTGATTAATCGGACTCGTCATAGCAGAGTCAACAACCTTTAATAGCCCAATTGTATGTTGCATATCGATATACCCCATCGCAATAACATCAAGGGGATCGATATAGTTAAGAATTTGCCCCCGTAATTGTGTGGCAGTTTGTCGTTGCTTTTTATCAAGAAGCCAGTATAAATTTGGACCTTCATATAAGAATGCTTGGCCAATTTGATTAAGTCGGTGACAATTAGCAAGTGCAAATTGGGCGTTAATAGAACCTAAAGAATGACCGTATAGATAGAAAGTTGCATTAGGATACTTATTGAGCAGGTGATTGAAGTTCTTACTAGCAGTCCATAGTTCCTGAGGCACATCTGGAACTTGGTTAATAATGGCATTGCCAACAGGAAGATTAACCCGAAGCCACTCATTAGTCCAGGTTGTTGGATCGCCCTTTCGGAACCCTGAAGAGCCACGGAAAAGAACTGCAATTTCATCTTCGTCAAGTGATTGAACTACGGTTGCTCGAAAACCATCATCAGTTGAAAAGATTTCGATAACAGAGCCAATTACCTTGCCATCTGGAAGAAGGACGTCCTGATTAGGTTGCCAATCATGGTACTCTAGTTCCGCTAATTGCACCCGTTGCCAATCGGTTAAGGTTCGATTAATCATCTTGGATTTCATAATGATCACCTATTAAGTTAAATCTTTGCAGACTAGTTGGTGTAATAATCTTAATTTGTTTATAAAGAGGGTCAAAGCCATGGTTCATTAGTTTTACGTATCCATGTCCACTTACAAACTGAACATGGTAACGGTTGAATTGACCGTTTTGGTAGTCAAAATCAAGACCATCATCCTGATAGTGATCCCATTGCGCCTGATTACCAAATACCTTAAATGTCATAATCTGATCTGGTTGATCACTGATATGGTCTGCAATCTCTTCTTTCCAAGGAAGTAATGTTCCTGACTTTACAAAGATTGGGAGGTGATCAAGTGGAGCAGTAACTAAAATGGAACAATTACCACCATACTTTTCATTTGTCCAAAAGTCATACCAATCACCCTGAGGAAGGTAGACAGCCCGCGTTGTTTGCCCCTGTTGAACAATCGGCGCAACTAATAACTCATCCCCGACCATAAATTCATCATTCATATTCCGCACTAATGAATCATGAGGGTAATTCAAAACTAGCGGTCGCATAATTGGTAATCCGTTATGTGATTCCTTTTCAAACAGATCATACAGATATGGAATTAGGTGATACCGTAATCGCAGATATTTTCGATAAATTGACAATGTTGGCTCAGGGAAAGTCCACGGTTCCTGTTCACGAGTTCCCATCGCCGCATGATTTCTAAATAATGGACTAAAGACAGCTGCTTCGACCCAGCGAGTCAACAATTCCGGAGTTGCATCCGCGCCAAAGCCACCTAAATCTGTTCCCACAAAACTAAAGCCAGACATTCCCAGATTACACAATTGTGGGATCATCATTTGTAAATGAGACCACAGGCTTTGATTATCACCGGTCCAGATCGTTGAGTACTTTTGTGTACCTGCATATGCTGCACGAGTAATGATATAAGGACGCTTGCCGGAATATTTCTTAACCCCCTCATAACTAGCTTTTGCCATGTTATGACCATACACATTATGCATTTTTGCATGGGTCGATTTCGACTGCTCATCACTAAATTGAACATCACCGGGAATTTCACCATTAAACGTGGCTGGTTCATTCATATCATTCCAAATACCACAAGTACCTAAATCTACTAGGAACTTACAATTATCTGCCCACCACTGACGAACTTCTTCACGACCAAAATCAGGGAAGACAGCATCTCCTGGCCATACCTTATTCACATACACAGTGCCATCAGGATTCTTAACAAAGTACCCCTTCTTTAATCCTTCTTGGTAGATATGATAGTGATCATCAACCTTGACTCCTGGATCAATAATTGGCATTACCCTGAAACCATGCTTACGTAATTTTTCTACGAACGCCTTGGGATCAGGGAATTTTTGTTTATCCCAGGTAAAGACACGGTAACCATCCATGTAATCAATATCAAAATGGATAACATCACACGGCAGATCATAATGACGTAATTGTTCAGCAATGCGTTCGACTTCTGACTGACTAACACTATAGCCCCATCGTGATTGCTGATAACCAAGAGTCCACTTTTGCGGAAGTGGTACTCGACCCGTTAAATAAGTGTAATTAGTAACGATTTCCTTTAAAGAGCGACCACCAATTACATAGTAGTCAAGATTACCGTTAACTGCAGAATAAAAGTAATAGTTATCACTTTCCTTACCTAAATCAAAATGACTACGATATGGATTATCAAAGAATAGTCCATATGGATGACCATTTTTAAGCCCTAAAATAAAAGGGATCGACTTATAAAGCCGGGTAAAACTCTCTACATGTGGTGATGGATTATCTGTATTCCAATTATCATACTCATAATGTCGCTTATTTAAGAAGCCTGTCTTATCCCCTAAGCCGTATATTTGCTCATCATCAGCGAGTTGTTTAATCACTTCATAGTAACTTGAGGAGGCTTTAGTACCATTAACAGTTGAATGACCTTCTGCACCAGCGAGCTTTGCGTGTGCAGCATCAATGTGCCTGTTAAGGGGATGCCGTTCTCCGCGATAGTCCAGTACTAGGGGATGGCCCATAGGATCAAATACATCTAATTTAAGTTGTGCATTTAAATTCATGACTAGAGAAGTTGTTTTAATACTTATCCCCTCATCAAGTTCATTAACAGTAAAGTTAGTTTTAACCTGTTTCTGTCCTTCAATCGCATATGAATGCTCTTGTTCACCATGTGATTGAAATACACGAATAATACTATCCGTAATTATCGTCAAGACTAATGACTGTCCATCATTTCCCTCAACAGATATTTGTTGGTCATTCACTGAATATTTCATGCTGTTTCTCCTTACTTGCCAAGCTGCGTACAAATTCCTTGAATGGTTGCGACTGCTAAGGCAACGATAATCAACATTATTGCATCTTTCTTTGTTGGTTGGTTCTTCATTTTTATCACCTAAAATGCCTTTTCTTTTATGATACAACAAATATTTTTAAACTTATTAATAGTAAACTTTATTTCTGTTCAATGGTGTTATAAACTAACCAGGTATGTATTTAAATATTGGGAGAGAAAAGAATGAAGTCTATTTCAAAAAATGTTCCGTTAGCCATCGCCACAGTTGTCCTGGGCGTGATTGTCGGAACTAGTTCGTTGATCTTAAGTATTATTTTAGATTTAACTGAAAAATACTTTCTTCGTTTTGAAGAAACCAACCGTATTCCAGTAGACATTCTAGTTGGTCCAAATCATCGGCTGATTTCTGTATTCGTCGGTTCAATCATTGCTGCAGTTGTCTGGTATTTCCTGCAACGAAACTATCGGCCAGTAGGAATTGGTAAAGCTATTAAGGGCGAAACAATGCCGCTAGCAAAAACGCTGATCCATGTTGTTACCCAGATCTTCTACGTTGGTACTGGTAACTCTATTGGTCGTGAATTAGCACCTCGTGAAGCCGGTGCAGCAATAGCCCAAAAATGGGAACGCGTTTTTGCAAATAAACGTTACCTAAATCTCGATCCTGAAGATCAAAAGATGCTGATTGCCTGTGCCGCCGGTGCTGGTTTCTCTGGTGTATATATTGCCCCAATTACGGGAGCCGTATTTTCAATTGAACTGCTTTACAAGAAAGTGAATGCGCGCGTAGTATCAGTTAGTCTTACCATGTCAGTAATAGCCACATTAATCGGTTCAATTGTTAAAGGATACAAGCCATACTATCTTGTTGGTTCAAAGAACTTCCCGTCATTGCGGATTTTACCAATTGTCATCGTTTTGGCACCACTTTTGGGAATTATTGGTGCGTACTTCAAACTTGGTGTTAAAAAAGCAAGTGCTAACCGTGCAGTTACGAAGAACGTCCTTTATCAATTACCTCTAATGGGACTTATTACTGGGGTTGTCGCTGCTTTCTATCCCCAAATCATGGGAAATGGTCGTGGATTAGCTCAATTAGCTATGAATACCACAGAAATTAATCAACAAGTGATTTTGGCCCTGCTCTTCGGTTTTGTCGCTAAATTACTTGTAACCATCTTTAGTATCAAATGTGGGGCTTATGGTGGTATTTTGACACCATCAATTTCCCTTGGTGCGGTAATTGGTGTTTTCTTGGGGATGATTTACGTACAAATTATGCCAGGAGTTACAATTACCCAATGTGCCGTCCTTGGTGCAGCATACTTCCTGACTGCTTCTCAGCAAGCGCCGCTAATGGCGATGTTTATGCTTTTTGAAGTATGCCATTTGAACTTCACCGCCTTCATTCCATTAGCCTTAGGGGTAGCATTATCAATTGCTGTCTCTCGTTGGGTTAATACCAACCTCATCAAATAAAGGTATTGCTTATTACCTACAAAAACGCTAGCCTTATTTTAAGAGGGATCACAAAGGAGTTTTATAATGGCACACATCTACTTAATGGTATTAATCGTCATCTTTATGATTGAAAGTTTTTTCGAAGTATCATGGTATGCTCAAATTCGTGAAATTTTTCAACGCTCAGGAAGAATCACCCCAACCAAACGAATCCAAAGAGTGATTAAAGTGGAGACACAATGGAGTTGGTTTTCATGGATTCTCCTGGTTCTTTTGTTCGTCTTACCACAGACTTACACATTCCTCCTGATTTGCGTCATTACACTAATTGAAACAATCATTGTTTACGAGCTCTATAATGCTCGAGAGTATGCTAAACAAATTAATCGAAAATAATCAAAAATGCCACCAAGTATTCTTTTGAACGCTTGGTGGCATTTTAGTTTAGGGACTGAAAGCGGAACTACTAACTGTTTCCGCTGCGATCCAAATTTACCCCACTAATGCATGGCTCCCGGTTAAGAGCTCATAAACGTAAGAATGTTCTTCTGGACGGTAGGCACCTGGCATTGTACCTACCTTCTTAAAGCCACTCTTTTCAGCAAGATGCTGCATTACAAGGTTATTTTCATTCGTACTTAATCGAACTGATTTTATTTCGGGACGATGTTTTTCTAGGTAATCGATAATATTAGTAAAAAGTTTAGATGCGTATCCTTTACCCGCATGACTTGAATGGATAGCAACTCGATGAATTGTTACGTAGTCTTGGGTATTGATAAGCCATTCACCGTTGATATGGTCATAAACATGATCCGGTGAATTAACAATGGCAACTGTACCTACAGTTTCGCCATCATCTGATTTTACAAGGTAAGCATAGCCATTTTCAATATCTTCCTTGATGTGCTGTGCGTTTGGATAATCCCCTTGCCACTGATCGACTCCTCGCTCAGCTAATTGGTTACGACCATCTTTTAATATAGCCAAAATCATCTCTAAATCATCTAAATTTGCCTTTCTAATTTGCATACTTTTCATCCCCAATTTTCTTGAATTTTGAACAATATAATAATAGCAGATTATTCGAAAATAAGGCATATTTTTGTATCCCATTTGTCGAGATCTTTGAAGAAATCGTGACTACTCATATAAGAAAGCATTAGACTCCTTTCAAAACAGCCTAATAACTGACAGATTATGATAAGGTGAAGGGGATAAATAAAAGCAAAAGTAGAAAGGGGATCGCATAATGGCTAAGTGGAAAAAGTGGTTGATTACTTTAATGATGTCTATTCAAGGCATGATCGGTGGAATCGTTATTCTTCTTTGGATTTTTCGCCAGGAACCCTGGTCATTAGCAATTAATCGTTGGATATTAACAACTATCGGCCAGCATACAGTTGTTGGCTTGGCAATCTATCTTGTTCTAATCTCATTGCTAATAGGCGGAGCTGTAATTCTATCTCCTAACACTAACAATGGTTCATTCGTTAATCGATATCTTGCTGTAGGTAAAGATGAAAATTACGAAGATTAAACATTCCACTACTATCTATTTTAAAAAGGCTCCGTGACATTGTACCCAAAATAAAAGCTTCAGTAGTCCTCTGATGAACTCTGAAGCTTATTTTTATTACTTACTTTGTTTAACCTTGTTATTTTCGGTTACTTGGGCATTAGTTATCATCTTTACAAAATTATCAAGATCAAGACTCGCACGCCCAATTAGTACCCCATCAATATCAGGTTTACTTACGATATCCTTGATATTATTTGGATTTACACTCCCACCATAAAGGATCCGAATCTTGTCAGCAATCTCATAACTATAGTATTCTGCGATTGTTTGGCGAATCAATCGACATCCTTCTTCAGCAAGAGTTGGGTTTGCATGTTGACCTGCACCAACAGCCCAGCTTGGTTCATAAGAGATTACAACCTGCTTGATTTGATCCAGTGAAACACCATGAAGAACAGTCATTAGCTGGTGGAAAACATAATGAATCTCATCATTTACAACCTGTTGAACCATTGTTTCATCGGTACAGATAATCGGAGTTACTCCTCGTTGTAAAGCAGCTTGAACCTTTTTATGAACGCTCTTATTGTTTTCACCAAATAAGCGCCGACGTTCAATATGACCTAGCATTACATATGAAACTCCCGCATCAGCTAATCCACGGAGGCTGATTTCTCCAGTATACGGACCTGAGTACTCGGCTGCAGCGTTTTGTGCAATAATCCGTAATCCAGAATTGCCCGCTGCCTCGACCATACTAGGAAGGGAAAACGCCTGGGCAGCAATTCCTACTTCCATTTTATTAGGATCGGGTAATTTGTCTTTGATTTCTTTTACGAATTTAACCGATTCCTGAACATTTTTGTGCATTTTCCAGTTTGCAACAATAAATGGTTTTCGCATATTTTTAACCCTTTCTTTTAGCACTTCTCTCTCAAGTTATATTTTACAATTAATTTTATTCCATTGAAAGAAGTACTTCTTGGAACAAAAATGGCAACCCTTAGTTTTTAGCTAGGAATTGCCTAATCTTCTAAATTTATTATGATTTCTCTACTTATCCCAATGCTCTTGCTTGAATTGTTCTCTCCCGCCAGCCTCTTGTAAAGCATACCGTTCAGGATTTTTCTTATAGAAGTCTTGATGATAATCTTCTGCGGGATAGAATGGTTTAGCATCCTCAATCTGGGTAACAATCTTATCATCACCGAATTGACCACTTGCTTGCAGTTCTGCCTTTGATTTTTCGGCGATCTGACGTTGTTCAGGGCTGTTAACAAAAATAACCGGACGATAGTTATCTCCTCTGTCTTGAAACTGGCCCATCGCATCTGTTGGATCTGTTTGATGCCAATAGATTGTAACTAGATCATCATAAGAAATCACATCAGGGTCAAAAGTAATCTTAACTGCTTCCGTGTGGCCAGTCTTACCTGAGCATACCTGTTCATA
>JAHLFK010000006.1 GCA_018883805.1 Candidatus Limosilactobacillus merdavium
GTCTACTTTAGTCAGCAACAAGAGTTGACTAACAATTTAATTATATCAGAAGCTCATTATCAATGTCAAGAACAAATTTGAAGAATTTTCAAATTGATTGATGAAGCATCGCTCATAAGCAACTTTTATAATATATCATCTTTCATAAGCTGAGTCAACAATTAATTTTAATTAATTATCTCAACCAGCACTTATCATTGTAATCACCCTGCAAAGTAATGTCAACAAAATATGATTTTTAATTCATATTTCATTATTCCCTTGCAAATCACAATGATAAGACTACTCTAAATTGGTCTACCCAATCAAAAGTATTGCTTACCAAAGACAACAGTTAAATACTATATAGGTTTTGTTCCCGTTTTGCAAGGGTAAATTTAAAATTAATTACAAATATTTGACGATGGCTGTCATATTTGTAATGATAGCAACAAACTATAGCCATAAGGAACTGCCTGAGGTCTTTTTGAGCTTTGAAATAAGGAAGTAAACTCTAGCAATTGATTTAACGGTGCCTCTAGTTACCGAACTAATCAGAAGACTGTCATAACTGATGGGAGATGTTAAATATCAAAATTGCAATTAGCAGTGACAACCACTTAGACGTTAATCAAGTTAATATTGAGCAAGCATTAACCTTTCAGTCAAATTGGTTAAAGAAAAATAAAGTTGATTACTACCTGTTCGGTGGCGACCTCTTTAATAACTTTACAAAAACTGAACGATACTTTAATGAGCTTCAGAAACTCACTCCCGACACAAAGATTTTCTATATTCTCGGAAACCATGACATGCTAAACAATATTAGCTTTGATGAAATTGAACATCCCCGTTCCCCACTGTATATTCACAACCGTTCCATAGATATCCCCAACACCAATTGGCGAATCATTGGTAACAACGGTTGGTACGATTATTCCTTCTCGCAATATGCTAAACAACCCACAAAAGTACAAACTTGGAAGAAAGTCTACTGGCTCGATAGTTCAATCGATCAGCCAATTGATGATCAAGAAAGAATGAAGAATGTTCTCGACCAAGTTAAAGCTCAACTCTCTTCGGGCAAAGCAGCAGGGAAAAGAGTAATCTTTCTCACTCACTTTGCACCACGACATGAATTACTAGCACCTAAACCAGCTGCGGTTAACACTCCCCGTAAGGAACGTTTCTACCAAATGATTAATGCAATGATGGGTAGCGATCAGCTTGGTAATCTTCTTGAAGATTCTAGCATTGTTAAATACGCTTTTTATGGTCACTTGCACGGAATCCATCCCCCACTAAAGCAAAACAATACTATCTACTACAGCCAGGCCGTTGGTGTTAATAACAAACGAATCAATGAATGGCAAAGGGATAATTTTTTCGATCAATGGGTAGCCACGATCAGATCAATTGATGTCAGATAATATTGCTCTGTCAATTTGATTGTTTATATAGAAGATAATTAAAATATTATTATTTAAAGCAAAAACGCTATTTTCAGATGCGCACCTGAAAATAGCGTTTATTAATTCTACTTTTGGGTATGGAAATTAAACGTTAAGTGTCTTTCCATATTCATCATTGATTGTGTCAACAACATCCTTGGCGGTCATGTTGTCTTGAACGATAGCTTCACCATCACGAAGGGTGTACTTGACATCGTCACTCAAATTACTGAAATCTACATCGTTACCTTTTGCGTCAACAAAATCGAACTTACTTGCTTGGAAGTTCTTAAGAGCATCTTGATCAATATTCATGATAATGCTTCCTTTCAACTTCTATTGTAGTCTTCTTTTTCAAAAGTGAACGATCTTTTTTTATTTTTTTTCAACAATTTCTGACTCTTTGTTTACTCACTATCAGCAATCAAACTGATGAACATCGGGCGTCTACAAAGCAGAATTACATTTCTTCGCCCATCTTCTTATAGGACTCCATGCCACCAAGCCATAACTTATCCATCGGTACATGACGTTCTTCAGCAAATACCTTCATTATCGTCATATGATCCATCAAATGATACTTCTTATTTGGATTTGCCGGATCAATTACTTGTAGTTGGGCCATCATTCCGCCATCTTCGTGTTCAATGATATGGCAATGGTACATAAAGACACCGGAAACGTGGTACCAAACTTTAATAACAACGTGTTCGCCAGGATTTACGGCAACGGTATCTTTAAGGCCAAGTTCATTTGGATATGGTGCATGCCCATCACGCGATACAACCTTAAAGGCAGTTCCATGCATGTGGTAAGGGTGGATCATCCCTGGAGCAGGATTGGTATTACAGATATCCCATAATTGAACCTTCCCCATTGGCATCTTATAGTCAATCCGATCCATCTTGAACTTTTTACTATTCATGGCTACCGCTTCATCCATCCCATCAAGGGTAACATGATGAACTGGTAATTCCTTGTCAACCGCTGGATCTGGTGTTTCAAATAATGTTTCTGGGATCTCAGTCTTATCAGGCTTGAATTCATGAATTCGAAAGTGCAGCAAAGGAACATCGTCAGAATACAATGTAACAACATCGCCAGGTTGATACTTACCAAAATCAACCACGATTTCTTGGCGTTCAGCACAGGTAATCAACAATTTCGTCATCTTTACTGGATGAGGAAGAAGACTCAAATCACCTGCAATTTGGGTGAATTCTAGATCATCGCTGAAGTGCAATCTGAATTCCCGACGGTTAGCACCATCAAGGAACCGCAAACGAACCTTTTGAGTAGTGACGTCAAAGTATGGATAGATCGTCCCATTAATCATTGGTGTTGGTCCAGCAACCCCATCTGGATCATAGTCCTCACGGTAGTTCCACTGATTATCTTCATGGAAACGCCGATCTTGGAGAATAACTGGAATATCATCAACCCCATAATTCCGTGGCAATGGCAAACTGCTTTCATGTTCGTCTTGAACAATTGCGCCAGCAGCAAGACCATGCCAAACTTGTTCAGCAGTTGATGGACATGGGTGGGCATGTAACCAAACAAATGCGGCTGGTTGGTTAATCTTAAAGCTAACGTCCCGACTCTTGCCTGGGTAAACTGGTGCGTGGCAACCGCCATCTTCAATCGGACCAGGAATTGCTAATCCATGCCAGTGAAAGGTCGTTACTTCTGGCAAGTGGTTAACCAGGTGTAAGTGAATTGTTTTACCATTCTTAAATACGACTGTCTTGCCAAGAAGAGAAGTATTATAACCCCACGTCTTGGTTTTCTTTCCTGGTAATAATTGAGTCTCTCCAGTTTGCGCCACAATTGTATAGTACATATCAGTTGCCGTTTCCTTATCCGGCTTCAAAATCTCCGGAATATTTAACGGCTTCTGTGGTACTTGCGGTTCTTCAAGAGGAACATAACCACCATCATGGTAATCATAAGCTGCTTCATCATAAAAATAATGATCAATTACTTCGGCTTTCTCCATTCAAAAGACCTCCGTTATCTTATATAATTCGCCCTTATTATAGTTCCAATTTTCAAAAACACTAAACTCTAATCATCGTCATCCATGTAGGTTAAGTCATCAAACTTATTATCTGCTTGTTGGTGTGCCATATCCTTGTTTTGGTAGTATACCGCATCTGTCCAGAATTTAGCTCCACCAGCGACTACTAGTACTTTAACTTGCTTACCATCAATTGTTTCGGTATGAACTGCGTATGATGTACCATCCCCAGCATTCTGACACCAGCCTCGAGTATTAAGGAAGTGCAGTCCATGAACAGTGAAGAATTGACCACTAACCCAATTCCGGGTTGCATCTTGAATTGATTGATCCGTTGGCTGATCGCCAGCGAGAAAATCAGAATCCTGCTTATAAATATGATAAGTGTCACCGTCGGAAGTGATTGAATTAGCATTAAAGGTAATCGTGCTCTCGTCATCATTATCGTCACTATACCATGTTCCCTGCATTTCAGCTGGTACATTTACTTTGCCTAAACGACCATATTGGTGACTAGTTGAATTGTCATTAGTGGAACTATCTGTATTTCCAGAACGCTTATCAACAACCTGAGCATTCTTAGCTAGATTAGTAACCAATTTTGCTTGTCCCTTGTCATTCACGTAATTAACCATATCTTGCTTACTTACAGTAGCTAACTTTTTATTTGTCTTACCAGATTTAACATTTTGGTAGATATTAACGTCATCGTTATTAATCGTGTAAATTAACCCGGTTGACTTGCCACCAGCAGTAACATCATATGCTACTCCCTGTCCATCATCGCTAAGCTTATACTTATTTGTTGGATAAAGGTTAACCTGAAGGCCTTTTTGCTCAGCCTTTTTGGTCATTGTTGCCCAATCATTTCCATACTTGTTTCCTGCATAAGTAGCGATTAGGCTAACTGACTGTTGTGGTGATAAATTACTTGCACTAATTTTTTCACTACTCTTACTAGTCAAAAGACTACTGCTGGAAGATGAACCATTTGACTTACTAGTCGCCTGTTGGGTCCCACATCCAGCTAATAATAGTGTCAAACCCGCAACCATTAATTTACTAACATTTTTCTTATTCAATTTTAAAGCCTCCCAATAGCGATTACGCTGTTAGTATACTCTTTTCCTACCATTCAATAAATTATGAATGTAAAGCATTAAGCATCCCCCGATTATCACCATCTAATTCTTTCTCAAGAATTGTTACTTTTATATTGGTTATTAAATCAATTAAAAGTATAATTAACTACAGGAGGGGATTAGAATGTCACTAATGCAAAACACTTCAGAAATCAGCAAAACTGATCAACAGGTATACTCAATTACCTTAATTCGGAAGAGCCCTGATTTGCCAATGTATATTGACAACATGATTTACGAATCTGTTCAATCTGGTCAAAAATTCATGACAAAGTTAGTTGCTGCCTTCTCACGTGCTGGTTACCGTGATAACAAGATTGACGATGATCATTACAAGCTCAGCAACGGCCTTGATCAGATTTCAATATATGGAAAATTGCAAGATGTATTTAAAGACTAATAATAAAAGCTTAGGAGACAGGTAATTCAACTCCTAAGCTTTTGTTGTTTTAAAAGTAACTTTTGAAGATATAAAGAGATATAAAATTTGAATCAAGATATAAAGAGATATAACAATTAATGTTTGCATTACCACTATTTAAGAACTTCATTCTCGAAGATGGTCAATACATGATTTGATTTTCAAACATTCTATTGATACGGATCAAAGTGATCGAAGTGGCTCAAATCATCATTAGGTTTAAATGGCCGCTGGTAAATGTACTCAAATAGTTTTTGATATTGGTAATACAATTTCTGTTCATTCCGATTAGGAGCTGGCTCGTAATAGTGCCGACCAACCAAGTCTTTGGGTAAGTATGGTTGTTTAGCAACTTTCCGTGGTTCGTCAAACATATTCTTCATTAAACCTGCACCGCGTAACTTATCAGAACCTTTGTAGTGAACATCGCGGAGGTAGGTTGGCATTGGATGTTGACTGGCATTTCGTGCATCCTTTGCGGCACGCCGATAAGCCTGCATTACCGAATCCGAACGTGGGCTGATTGCCAGTAGCATCGTTGCCATTGCCACATGGGTAGACGCCCGAGGAAGCCCAATTTCTAAGGCAGTATTAGCTAAGGTAATTACTTGCACTGCTCGTTCTGGATTTGCCAGGCCCATATCAAGCGCACTCATGTCTTTTAAGCTCCGAACTACCGACTCTAGATCCCCCGCCTCAAGCAAAACTGCTAAATAGTAAAGTGCTGCATCAGCATCCGATCCCTCAACTGAGTCTCGCCAGGCAGAAAGATAATCATAATGTTGAGTAGCATCTTTATCATAAGCAAGATGTTGTTGACGACTGAAAACCTTAACTTGATCTAATGTCAGCTCCTGACCATGCATCGCATATAACGTATCCAGGACATTCAATGCAGTTCGAACATCCCCATTCCCCGTATTCGCAATCATATGAGCTATTTCTTCAGGAATTTGATAATCAAAAACTTCTTTAGCCGCACGAATAATCATTTTCTCAATATCAGCGGTTCGTAAGGGATTAAATTCAAAAATTTGACACCGCGAACGGACAGCCGGAACTAACGATAAAATTGGATTTTCAGTTGTTGCACCAATTAATAAAATATGACCATTTTCTAAATATGGTAATAAGTAATCTTGAATTGGCTTGGTTAACCGATGAATTTCGTCAAGCAACAGAACGAAAGACTCGGTTGGATGACGTTTAATCAGCTTTGTCAGCTGCGCCTTATTTTCGATACTGGCGTTAAATTGTTCAAATGGATAATGTAATTCATTTGCTACCACGTGAGCCAAGGTTGTCTTACCAGTGCCAGGTGGTCCCCAAAGAATCAATGGGATCGGAATATGTTGATCAATGATTTGTCGTAATGGCTTCCCCGGTGCTAAAAGGTGTTCCTGGCCTACCATTTCAGACAGTTTTTGTGGCCGCATCCGATCCGCTAGTGGTTGCTTAAAAGCTCCCTTAGAATTATCACCAGGAAATAATGAAATATCTTCTGCCATTGCTTTTCTCCTTTCGTCGAAGATCATTAAAGGTTCAAAATCATCCGATCCTGAACCTTAACCTAAAATACTGATTTAATTATAGCCTACCGTTCTTCTGTGACCTACTAATAGCCCTTCGATTATTTACAAAACTAACAACGCTCCCTAATGCTTAGTTAAGCACTAGAGAGCGTTTGTAGTTATTTAAGTTTGAGAAGTTTAATATTTCTATGCCTTAAGGATTTCAACCTCCCATCCCTTCAATGTTGGTGCGGCTACTTGATCAGTTAGTAGATCATGGTAGCCACGGAATTTCATTGGAAGTTGTTTCTGATCATTACTCATATTTAGAACAAAGTAAAGTTTTTGATTATCTTTAGTTATTCGTTCAGTAATTTCTAATGAACTTGCTTGTTCAACTAATGGTTTGACTCCACTAACCTGAATAACATGATCAATTACTTTTGCAAGACCAGCATGTTCTAATCGACTGCCCACATACCAGGCATTACCTTTGCCGTACTTATTCTCTGTTACAGCAGGAGTGCCGGCGTAAAATTCATTGGCATATGTGGCAATAGCTTTAGCGTCTTCAAGGTGAATCAGGTCGCATACTAAATTAGCTGAATACTCCTGTTCATCAAAACTAATCTTTGTTTGGTGTCCAGGAACAACTGCATCACTTTCCTCAACCCATATTCCAGTAACATCCTTTAATGGTCCAGGGTAACCACCTGTATAAACATTATCAGAGGAATTAACCATCCCCGACATGAAGCTGGTTACAAAATTGCCACCGGCTTGAACAAAGTGATTAATTTTTTCACCGAGCCCTGGCTTAACCATGTAAAGGACTGGTGCAACAATCAGATCATATTGACTAAAATCATCATCAACGCTAATTACATCTGTTGGGATATTTCGTTCATAGAATTGCCGATAGTAGTCTAAAATAATTGGCACATATTGGAAATCCTTAGTAATTCCATCAACATATTCAAATGACCAGAAGTTACTCCAATCAAATAAAATCCCGACTTTAGCATTGGTCTTAGCGCCCTTAATAATTGGACCTACCTTTTTCAAGTCATGACCTAAGCGAGCAACTTCCTTAAATGCCCGTGTATCAGTCCGTCCAGAATGTGAAATTACTGCGCTATGGAACTTTTCTGAACCACCAATTGCTTGCTTCAGTTGGAAATATTGAACAGTATCTGCACCATGAGCAACAGCTTGTAATTCCGTTGCTCGAACTTGACCAGGCCGTTTCAGGGGGCTATATGGTTGCCAGTTAACTTGTGCAGGCGTTGACTCCATAAGCATAAATGGTTGGTGCTTTAATGTCCGCATTAAGTCATAGAGAAATGCTGGATGGTATGTTGGCATATCATAAGCTGGGTAACTATCGTAGGAAATAATATCCTGTTCCTTAGCCCACTTTTGATAATCCACCATCTTATTTGGCAGACTATGGAAGTTTGTTGTGACCGGAATATCTGGAGAATACTTTTCAATAATTTGTTTTTCCATCTTAAACAAATTCAGCATTGCATCAGATTGGAAACGAAGGTAATCAATTGACAAGCCAGCAACAATCGTCTCTGTACCTTCTGGACCCCATGCATCACCGAGCTCATTAGGAACAACAATTTCATCCCAGTCATAGATAGTATGACTCCACACATTCATGCTCCAGGCCTTGTTGAGATTATCCAACGTATGATAGCGTTCCTTCAACCAGTTGCGGAATGCTGCGGCACAATTATCGCAATAACAGTTGCCACCATACTCATTATTAACATGCCAAGCAACAATATGTGGATTATCATGATATCGCTCAGCTAAATGATCAACTAGATCACTGGCAAGGCGTTGGTAATCCTTACTGCTAGGGCAGAAATTATGACGCTGACCAAAGACGTGTCGCCGTCCCTGATAATCAACCCGTGCAACCTCGGGATACTTTTTGAACATCCATGCCGGCATTGCAGCTGTTGATGTTGCCATCACAATATCAAAACCAGCTTTGGATAAATTATCAACAATCTTATCAAGCTTGGTAAAGTCATACTTTCCTTCTTGGGGTTCAAGAAGAGCCCATGAAAAGACATTAATAGTTGCTGAATTAATATCAGCTTGTTTGAAGATTTGGATATCCTCAGACCAGGTATCTTCTGGCCATTGTTCTGGATTGTAGTCACCACCATAAAGGAAACGTGGTAATTCTTTTTTCTTCATAATAATTGTCCTTCCTACTTAAACTGAACCGTGGTTACTGGATCACCATGTTTGATATCATCACCATAGTTAATGGTAGAATTCTTGGTAACTCTTTGTGGTTGAGTAAAGAAGTTAACGACTGTATCTTGGTAACCTGCTTGGTTAATCAACTGCCGATCAAAGTCGAATAGCAAGTCACCCTTCTTAACCTGTTGGCCATCATTATAGTGAGTAACAAAGCCTTCACCACGCATGTTAACAGTGCCAACACCAATGTGGACAATTAACTCTAGCCCCTCATCAGACACGATTCCAAACGCATGCTTAGTTCCGAAGGTGAAACTGATTTTACCATCGAAAGGTGCATAGACATGGTTACTAGTTGGCTTAATAGCAAATCCTTTACCAGGGAATACTTGACCATCATGATCAATAACATCCTTCATTGGCACTAACTTACCATCAACTGGTGCATAAACAGTTGTTTCCTTGGTTGCATCAGTAGTCTCACTAGCAGTTTGACTAGTAGCTTGACCTTCTGCCAACTTATCCTTTAATTCTTCAACAACTTCAGCGTGCTTCTTTTCACTCAAAGTAACTTTTGCTAAGAAGACTAATACAGCCAAAATAGCAAATGCCAATGGGATATAGAATGCTAAGCTATCAAAAGTATGAATATCATGTGCTGTCATATCAGCAGCAGTTGCAGTACCGGTCATTCCGGCTGCAATGGCAATATAACCAACTAAACCGTTTGAAATGGCACCAGTTAACTTATCAATCATTGGACGGACAGCAAGGACAACCGCTTCATTCCGTTGACCATTCTTTAATTGACCATATTCAATGGCATCGGTTAAGGTCAAAACAGTTACCAATTGGGCAAAGTTGATGTTAAAGAATACTAACCCAAGGTCCATCATAAAGACATTAGACCGGAAGAAAATAAAGATAATGTAGGCCAAGACCATTGAAATTTGTCCGGCAGTAAATAACCATTTACGAGGGATAAACTTGTTCAAAATTGGGAACAATGGGCTTGTGCAGAATCCAATAATTGTTGCGATAACACCAACGATCCAGAATTCTCCAGGCTTCCCAATGACAAACTTGTAAAGGTAGAAAAGAACACCGTTAGTAATAACGTATGCACATGAGTACAACAGGTATGCCAAACTTGGCCATAAGATTTGGTCGTTGTGGAAAATAGCAGAGAAGACTTCCCGAATAGTCGTCTTGTCTTGAGCAGCATTCCGAATGATGTTGTGCTTTTCCTTTGTCCCGAAGCAAACAGCTAAGGCACTCAATAAAGCAACGAGAGAAACAATTGCAGCAAAAGCAAACCAACCAATTGGTCCTTCCTTATGCTGACCAGTTGCCAGATAAGTAAAGTAAGTTACGACTGGGACAACGATAATCGTCAATTCATTCCAACCAATTGTTCCGGCAAAGGCACCAAGAGAAGTATAAACACCACGTTCTTCTGAGTCTTCACTCAATGCTGGAACCATGCCCCAGTATGAAACGTCAGAGAAAGAATAGAAGATATCGAAGCAAATAAAAATAATAACAAATAAAATTGCAAAGAGAACCCAGTTAACTTTTGCTAATCCAAAGATTCCTGTGAAAAGAATCAGCAACAAGATAATACTGATAATATTACCAGCTAAAATCCACGGTTTGAACTTGCCCCACCTAGTCTTCGTATTATCAACAATATTACCTAGGAGCGGATCAATTACTAATTCAATAATCCGCACAGCAACAATCAAGCCAGTAATTAAACCGATTAGTTTATTTGCAACTGACTTTTCCAAGCCATTAAACATCCCACCGGTAACGAAGATAATGAAGTATGTACTCATTACCCCATAGAATGCCGAGTGACCAACATTACCAAAGCAGAAAGATGCTCGTGAGATCCACTGCTTTGCTGTTATCTTGTGACCCTGTGCCATATAGACAGACCCCCTGTAATTAGAATTCAGCGGTTCTTGTAATCGCTTACAGTTATCAGTATAGTTCTTTACGAATATTTAGTAAAAGTTTTATCTGTTTAATAAATTATTTACTAAAGGAAAAGAAAAAAGTGACGAGATTTTTTCGTCACTTTTTTCTTACTATGAAGCTCTTACGCTCTACTAAGCTCGTATTAACCATTAAATGAATCCGCGGGCTATTTGGATGAACAATTAGTTCTTGCAGCAAGCGAATTGCGGACCAGCTAAGCGTTTCCTGATTAATGTTATATGACGTTAATGGAGGAGAAGTATAGTGGGCAACATTACTATTATTAATACTGATTATCGCAATATCTCGAGGTACGATAACGCCATGTTCATTAAATGCTTGTAATACACCAACACTTAAAGTATCAGAAGCAACAATTAGCGCTTCAGGTAAATGATCACCGCATTCATCTAGAACACGTTTTCCTAGAGTATACCCATTTTCAATATTAAATGGCCCCCCAACAAACATAGGAGCTTCCTTGATTTCATCGCTAATTGTTGTAAATTCACGAAAGGCCATTTCACGGATATCGGGTTGTTGGACATGATCCATTTTTAGCCCAACGCCTCCTACAAAACCAATTCGATGATAACCAGCATCAGTCAATCGATCCAGAGCATCCCTAATTGTTAATGAGAGGTTTGGCCGGACGGAATCAAACAGTTGTGGTGCCGGATTTATATCAACAAACACTCCATTAGGTAATACATCATGAAGTGCTGCCAATTTTCCTTGAGTTAAGCGATTAGAGCCAACCCCGATAAACCCTTGAAATGAAGAAGCTTCATCAATTAAATCGTCAATTTTCTCAAACACCCTAACTTGAAGGCCATTTTGCTTGATAACTTTCAGAATTTCATTCTTTAATGAACCAAAATATTCGTCTTGGAGTTGTTCCTTGTCACTAACTCGATAAAGGAGAGCAATAACTGGTCGAAGTGAATCTTGCTTCTGGTGATCTTTCCAGTAACCAAGTTCGTTCGCAATTTTCATAATCTTATTGCGAGTATTTGCAGTAATTGACAGGTTAGGATCATTATTTAATAGTCGAGAAACGGTTGCCTGAGAAAAGCCTGACTTTTCTGCAATTTCTTTTATCGTTGCCATATTGCATCTCTTTTCCATCGTTAAAGTTAATTCTATTTTATCACTTGTCAGTTAAATACTCCCCAATTGATGTTTAAGCTAGTATTTTTCTCCCTGATATTTTAAAATTCCCTTAAAGAACCTTTATTGGATATTTGAGGAGGCCAGGCAATTGATTCACAGCATTCATACCATTTCTAATTATATTGAAGAAATCGAAAAATTAATTAATGACAAGAATCATAATTACTACTTTCGAGGACAAGATGATGCCTTTTCTAACACTTTACCTGCGATCTTTCGTAGTCGGAAGCTCCTTGATAACGAGGACAACCTTTTCAATGACTTCCTGATGAACGATCCACAACTATTTGAAAAGTGCCGGACGAATTTTGAACGAATGGCTTTAATGGAACACTACCATCTTCCAACGAGACTGCTAGATGTTAGTAGTAATCCCCTAATCGCCCTTTTCTTTGCGGTTAAGGGTGGTCAAGGTAACGGTGAAGTTTATATTTATAAGGATCAACCAAACCATGACAAGCTCGCCGAAATGCTCGAACAACGCGGCTGGCACCACCTGATTGCAGAATATGAGGATAATAATCGGCTAACAAGTCATAACTACTTCAAGAAAAATGCCTTCAGTAATGAAATGCAGCTTGAATCTTCCCTCGCCCGTCAATCAATGGCCGATAAGAGCGCCTTTTTCAAAGTAATCAAGAATTTCTATAAGTTAGACGATGATTATATCGCTGAATACCATAAACTTTGGAGTCAAAGTTACGATAGTTATTTTGCTACACAAAGTTCTGATTATTTTGCAGACTTCAAACGGGATCTTCAGTCGCTTCCATTTTTACGCTTATTCGAAGAAGCCAAACGGGATATTCCTAGCTTTGCAAATAAGTTAAACCCGCTTGAACTTATTGTTCCCAAGATCGTTACTACCAAGCGGATGAGTCGACGGATGGAAAATCAGCAAGGACTCTTCCTTTTCGTTCCTTTTATTGGAGAGGAATATGATGACACGATCGACATTGATTATTCTGAAGTGGAACGCCGCGCTCAACTGGCGATTAACGTTCTAAGTTTGTATAATCCAGAGAATCGCAACGAAAAAGAAAAATATATCATCCCCGCTAAATATAAACGGTCAATCCTTGATGAATTAGCTAAATTAGGGATCGACTACAGTTTCATTTACCCAGAAGATCATGCCAAGAAAGCCGAAATGATTAAGGCTAAGTATCTTGGATTATAACTAAACACAAAAGCGACCCAAGAATTTGGAATTATTCCAGAACCTTGAGTCGCTCTTTGCTTTTAAATCACAGTAGTCTTCATTAATAATGGATGCAGAAATTGTTGAATGGTTAATCTGTGAGGAGGTTTTAATGGTAGAAACTTATTCAACATCTAGAGATACTTCGCCTAAGTCATGGTCAAATTGAACCAGCCATTTACCTTGTTTAAGTGATGGTGGCAAGACAAAGGTACCAGAAGAAACAAGTTGTCCTTGCTTAAATTTCTTGCCCTGACTTTCCAACTTTTGTACTAGCCATTGTAGAGATTTAAGTGGGTTGCCAAGTACTTCTGAAGACTTCCCTTCATCTTTCTTTTGGTCATTGAAGAAGAGTTCCGCCTTAACGTTTGCAACCTCGTCTACGTCGCTAAATACTTGGCTGCTAGGTTGTTCTTTCCCATAAACAACTAAACCACCGACAGCGCAATCTGACATGACGTTATATTTGCCAAGACTAGGGAACCAATCTTTGAACCGCGAGTCCGGAACTTCTAAGGCTCCAGCCACGGTCGTCTTTCGTAAAAGATCCGCAAGACTATCAGTAGCTGACAAATCCTCACGTGCGCGGAATGCTAATTCAACTTCAACCAGTGGCTCCATTAAATCAGTTAATCTAACGGTTGCTGGTGCAGGAAGAAAGCGACGATCAACTTGTGCGCCATAAAGTGGTGAATCAGCGTTAAACATATCCTGAGTCTTCTTACTAGTGAGTGAAACCTTGTATCCGCCAACTGGAACTGCCTTCAACTCCATCACTCGGCTTTGCACGGCATAGGCAGTATCATCATCGGTAACAACATCTTTCCAATCAGTTTCAGTTAATGGTTCTCCGCTGACAGATGCGTGGTAAAGTGCTTGGGCGAATGCTTCTTGTTGTTCATTTAATTTAGTCATAATCGTATACCTCCATTTTGTGTGACCATGAAGGCTCATCAAAATTATGATTTACCAAATAGATGAGCACGATGGTCAAGTTTGAAATTTGATTGTCGAATTAAAATGTTAATGTCACTAATGTCGCTATCTGTCATTATGCTCACCTCTCTTTGAATTTATTTTAACTAAGAAACAAAAAAATCCTCTAAGCGTCAATTAGACACTTAAAGGACGAACGAATCGTGGTACCACCTTTTATTCATGGAAAAATCCACCTTAACCAGAACAATAATATTCTGTGTCAATGTAATGGTTGACGACCAGGTTAACTTACTAATTTCAGCAACCAACTTACAGGTGATCCGTTAAGAAAAACCTTGTCTAGTTTTCACCAACCACTAGCTCTCTGGTACCAGTTCATTCTTACGCTTTCCTGCGCTTTGTTTTTTGTTTGTATTTTAGCTTAGTTAGAATATACTAATCGTTTTCTAATTTGTCAATTACTTTTTTTGATTTTATTTTAGAAATAAAAAAATTGTTGCTCGCTATAAGTAGTAAAGAAAAATTACTGTTGTGTTAATTCATAATTGGGTCTTAACAAATAATCGAATTTAGCGTATACTTCTTGCCAACGACATTTTGATTAGAAAATAATTAAAATTCGTAGATAAATCTTAAGGAGTGACGACAAATGACAAAGTTTAATTATTCTAAACGAGTACCAGCTGACGGAACGGATGCGGTGGGTGCAATTTTAAAAGCAGCCGCTGATCCAAAGATTATTTCATTTGCTGGTGGTTTGCCAGCTCCTGAATTATTCCCTGTTAAAGAAATGAAGGCAGCTGTTGATAAAGTCTTTGACGAACATGGGCAAGAAGCCATGCAATATGGTGCTGCTAAAGGTCTTGCTGAATTGCGAGAATTGATTTTACAACACGTGAAAGACAAGGAAAATGTTACCGGTAAGGTTGATAATGTCCTTGTAACAACTGGGTCTGAGCAGGTGCTAGATCTTGTTGGAAAAGCCTTCGTTGATCCTGGTGACACCGTTTTAGTTGAACAACCAACTTACCTTTGTGCGCTAGACGTATTCCGATCCTATGGGGCTAAGTTTGTCGGCGTAGAGATGGATGAAGACGGCATGAAGATGGATGCGCTAGAAGAAACTTTGAAGGCTCATCCTGAGGCTAAACTTGTCTATACGGTGCCAAACTTTCAAAACCCAACTGGGCGAACAATGGCAGCTGATCGTCGTAAGAAGTTAGCTGAATTAGCCGCTAAATATAATGTCTTAGTGCTTGAAGATAATCCATACGGTGAAATTCGCTTTGCTGGCGAACACGTGCCTGCAGTTAAGTCCTTCGACACTACTGGGCATGTGCTTTATATGAGTACCTTCTCAAAGACTCTAGCTCCAGGTTTCCGTCTGGGCTGGTTAGTTGCTGAAGAAGAAGTTGTCAATAAGTTAACTGTGCTCAAGCAATCCGCTGATCTGCATACTGATAATTTGGTTCAGTTTGCTGTTGCCCAATTCTTGAAGGATAACGATCTCGATGCTCATGTGGCAAAGATCAGTGAACTTTATGGGAAGCGTAAGCAACTTATGGTTGAAGGAATCAAAGAATACTTCCCTGCTGGCGTTAAGTACACCGATCCAGAAGGTGGTATGTTCCTCTGGGTTGAAGTACCAGGCGTTGACGATACCGTTACGTTATTTAAGGAATGTCTTAAGCATAACGTTGCTTTCGTCCCTGGCGATCCATTCTTTGCTGGTAAGCCACAACCCGGTGCTTTCCGCTTGAACTACTCCAACATGGCAGAAGACAAAATCAAAGTCGGCCTGAAACAGTTAGGTGAAGCACTCAACGAAGCAGTAAATAATTAATAATCAAAAAGCAACCATAAGAAAAGGACTTAAGGATCCGGATTTCCGAATTCTTAAGTCCTTTTTGTTTGATAAATGGATATATGTATTACAAATTTTAACTAGCCTTTCTTTAACGATAATATCGGCCGTCTCCTGAAGAGAAGCACCTAAGCTAGCAATTAGTAGCTCCATTGGGTTCATTCCAGTATTGTTACCACCAGCATTTTGTGGTTCATCAATCAAATTGTGGATCCCCTGAGAATGTACGTCCACTTGCAAAGGTAATGGTATCTTTCTGGCAGTTGCTTGATAGTGTTTCATAATGTTTTCTCCTTTCAAAAGCTCCTCTCCTATTTCCACTCACAGTATATTAAATTCGCTATTTGAAATTAAGAACACTTTATCAAAAGTGTCGTGAATCTTTTAACAAATTTTATTTAAGCTAAAGCCAGTAATTAGTCACCCCCACTGCTGTATAATTAAGTTAGATAATATGTTAGCGCTTTCTGTTCTGTAAATTTAAGAAGGTGTAGGTATCATGCTGAAAGTTAATCACGTTAATATTTATTATGGTCGCAAAAAAGCAGTCAGTGACGTTTCGTTTGCAATTCATCCTGGTGAAATTGTTGGGTTAATTGGTCCAAATGGTGCCGGAAAGACAACCATTATGAAAACATTATTAGGCCTTACCAAGTTTAATGGTGAAATCTCCTTTAATGATCAAACAATTAGCGAAAACAATCATAAAGCTTTAGGTTCTGTCGGTGCCTTAATCGAGCAACCAGCCATCTACCCATTCTTATCAGGTCTCCAAAACCTTCAGTTATATTCTAGAGATCAAAATGAATTGAATAATTTGGTGAAGAGATTAGGTATGTCTTCATATATTAAGCAAAAGTCTAAAGGGTACTCAGTGGGAATGAAACAAAAATTAGGGATCGCTCTTGCTTTGTTAAACCATCCCCAATTTGTCATTCTTGATGAGCCAATGAACGGCTTAGATGTAGAAGCCACTATTTTAATCCGGCAAATAATTAAAGAATATTCCAGCAACGGGACCGCCTTCTTAATTTCCAGCCACGTTCTTAGTGAACTACAAAAAGTAATGACTTCTATCATCATTATTAACAACGGACGCGTTATCCTTAACACTTCTGTAGATAAATTTAATCAGCAAAGCAAGTCCATGCTGATGTTTAAAACAACTAACATGGCTAAATCACGGCAACTCCTCAACAACTACCTGGTTCCCGATAAACATAATTCATCGTCCTTAATCATCAAGAATGAAGATAGCATCACCGTACAACAGCTATTGTCAGAGAACCAGATATGGTTAACGGAACTAAAGCCATTCGGTCTAACATTTGAACAAGCCATTGTGGATATTCTCCGTAAAAGAAGGGGAGATAAGCAATGAAAACATCAATCATTCATGAATTATATAAAATCCGTCAGCAGCATATCTTAGCTTACAGTTCTATAGTTCTGTTGCTGTTAATGTTGTACACGGCATTGCCAACTGCATACATCACAAAACAGACCGTTGCTCAAGGCTTTGGGATCAATCAATGGGTAATAATTATCATGATTGCCGTTAGTTCTAATATTGTTACTATGGAATACCGTGATAATACGATGTCGACATTGCTATATAGAAACTCTAATAAAGTTTTCCCGTTTTTAGCCAAAATGATTACGTTGCTAATAGCCGGAATCTCGTTATTAATCATCGGTACACTATTTAGCTTTATTTTGAAGTTCTTATTAGCCCATAAATATAGTTGGTCAATGTTGCTAAACCACCATTCATTACTAGCAAACTTTCTCGCAGGTCTTGCCGGATCAATAGTCTATTTCCTATTTACCATTACTCTTTCCCTATTATTAGTTGTATTGACTCGATCAAACGCTGTAGTGATTATTACTGGATTAGCAATTGGATTTCTCGGCGCCGATCTTTCCGCTGTGTTAATGCATGGTCTCCCTGGAATAAGCGGTTTGATTGCTTGGAACCCACTGAACATGATTAATGTTATTTCTCCTTTTGCAAATACAATTTCCAGAGTAGGTTTAACAACCAGTCAGTTAATCTGGGGCAACCTCATCTATAGCGTGATCTTCTCATTGCTTGGCATCTACGCTTTTAAGCATGCTCGTGTTTAATGTGGGAAGGGGTGAAAAAGATGAACTCATTGCTTAGACATGAATTATTTAAGTTATGTCACCGTAAATTAACTTGGTGGATTATTAGTTTACTGTTCCTCTTTATGCTTTTGATGGGAATAGCGATGCGTAATGACTACCACGATTTGTTAATTATGACCTGCTTTAACTCCAGTATCGTCATTATGTTGTTCCTGATAATTGTCGGCTCAACAATCTTTTCAATGGAGTTTCAAAATCGGACTATTTTAAGCGTAATTTATCGTTCTAATAGTCGGCTGGAAGTCTTCGTTGCAAAATTTATTACCCTCTTTATTTACAATCTTTTTCTTCACTTTGTTGCGATCGTCTTTACGATTTTTTTTAGCCTAACTCCAATAATGAGTAAGCCTGTATCATGGAGTTCAATCTATCAATACCACCAAGCGCTATGGATTAATATGCTGACAACGACTGGGATTGATATCATTTCCTCAACGCTAATTATCAGTTTAATTTGCCTCACTTCATGCATTATCAATTCCAACGCGTGGGTAATTGTGGTCAACGGGATCATCATTTTCATGGGTGCTGGATTCTCCAGTAACCTGCTAATGGCAAAGGTTATCACTTCTTCCGTCATTCGGTGGAACCCATTTAATATGCTTAACCTAACTCAGCAATACTACAATTACGGTTCATACTATCCTGTTACCCTACTGAGCAATAATCAGTTGTTGCTCGGCACAATTTGTTACAGCATCTTATTTATTATTTGTGGTTATTACGCATTTAAACATAAGAAATTTTAAAATTAAAATTTGACAAACTAAAATTAGAATGTTTTAATAAAAACAACATAACACAAAAGGAACAACTACTATGACTTCATTCTCATTAAATTCAGCCAAGTATTATAACAACTATGCTTATCGCGCATAATTATCCGTACTGTGGGGTACGGACAGCGGTGTTCGTACCTAAGCAGGGTTGTTTTTAATGAGTCCTTTGCTAGGTACATTAATCTAGTAAAGGTATTGTAGTTCTTCGCTAATTTATACTACTGTCATACCGACTAGATTAAGTAGAATGCCGCTTAA
This sequence comes from Candidatus Limosilactobacillus merdavium, assembly GCA_018883805.1. GTDB lineage: Bacteria > Bacillota > Bacilli > Lactobacillales > Lactobacillaceae > Limosilactobacillus > Limosilactobacillus merdavium. The sequence continues at coordinate 19,117 of JAHLFK010000006.1, forward strand.
TCTAGTCGGTTTTTATTAGGAAATAAGGAGAATTGCAAAATGAAAAACAGTAAAAAAGCTATTAACAAACCAGAACCTGTCCTTGGTTTTGGTGAAAGTCTACTCATCCTCGTCGTAATCTTATGTATCTTGGGTTACCCAATTATCTTTAAGCATCAAGAACCTCAAGCACCACTATTCATTGCCTTTGTTCTTCTTGCTGTTTACGGGCGGATTCGGGGATTCAAATGGGATTCAGTAATGAACGGCATGCGTCACGGGCTGCGTGCTGGGGTTGATCCATTAATTATCTTCCTATCTATTGGGGTCTTAATTGCAACTTGGATTTTCTCTGGAACCATCCCCACAATCATGTACTTCGGGTTTAAGATCATTTCCGTAAAGTTCTTCCTGCCAACCGTCTTCATTGTTTGTACGCTTGTCGGGGTTGCCTGCGGGAGTTCATTTACTACCGTCTCAACTATGGGAATTGCCTTCATCGGAATCGGGGCTACGCTGAAGATTAACCCAGGTTTAACTGCCGGTGTTATTGTTTCAGGTGCATTCTGTGGTTCAAATATTTCCCCACTTTCTGGGACGACTAACCTTGCTGCAAGTGTCGGTGAAATTAGCATTTACAAGCACATCAAGTCACTCTTAATCACTGATATTCCAGCATGGGCAATTTGCTTAGTTCTCTACACTTTCCTTGGGTTGAATTCACAAAATGTTAGTTTAAGCGCTGTTCACAAGATGATGGATGGTCTTTCAAATGGTTTCTGGATTTCTGGTTGGGCACTTCTGCCAGTTCTCCTCCTTATTGTTCTTGCTTTCTTACAAGTCCCTGCAATTCCTTCATTAGGGCTTGGTTCATTATTCGCTGCTGTACTCGGCTGGATCCACGCACCAAGTACTAGCCTTACTACAATTACCAAGACAATCATGACCGGATACGTTGCCCACACTGGTGATAAAACAATTGATACCCTTCTTTCTAAGGGTGGAATTTCCAGTATGCTAACATCCCTTGCGTTAATCATCTTTGCCCTTGCACTTGGTGGGTTATTAATCAAATTCAATATTATCAATGCAATCATCGAACACCTTGCCGGAATCGTTAAAACTCCTGGTCGTTTAACATTAGCTACTGCAATCACCTGTGTTGGTGTTAACGTCCTCGTTGGTGAACACTACCTTGCAATTATCCTTCCCGGTCAATCATTCTTACCAGCTTTCGATAAGTTAGGGCTAAAGCGTGAATACTTAACGCGAATTCTTAATGATGCCGGGGCCGCTGTCAATGCAATTATTCCATGGAGTGTTTCTGGTGTCTTCATTGCCACTACCCTGCAAATCGATCCACTGAAGTTCATCCCATGGGCATTCTTCCCATTCCTTGTCACAATCTTGACTGTGATTGCAGGAGCCTTCATCAAACCTTCTGCTGAAAAGACTGCTGCACCAAAATTAGCCGCTAACTAATATTGATTTCGCATAGTCGGCTGAAAATAATTCTTCTATTTTACTAATGAGTAATAAAGGCATGAGAGCTTACGAGTACCTCATGCCTTTTATTATTTAACATAAAATGCAATAATTAGGAAAAATAAGGAAGGAGTATTGGACTATGCAAACAGTTGTAATCACAGGAGGGACTTCCGGAATTGGTCTTTCAACTGCTGATCTTTTTCTAAAGAATGGTTGGAACGTAATGATCATTGGTCGAGACGAACAAAAAGGAATCGAGATTGAAAAGCAATTAGGGCAAAAGTATTCTCCTGCTCAAATTAAATTTGCTCAAGCAGATATCAGTAAGGCAAAAGATGTTGAAAAAGCCAAGCAAATTACCCTTGATGTTTTTAAGACTGTTGATGTTCTTGTCAACAATGCCGGGATTGTTATCCATGGTGAACTTCACGAAACCAGTGAAGAAGACTGGGATAAGATCTTTGCGGTTGATGTAAAAGGTACATTCCTCGTCAGCAAAGCTTTTTTGCCAGCAATGATTAAACAAGATCACGGAAGCATTGTTAATATCTCATCTGTTTCTGGATTAGCTGGTGACCGGGCAATGGTTGCCTATAACGCTGCTAAGGGTGCAATTATTAACATGACACGGGCAATGGCAATTGATTATGGTAAAAATAACATCCGTGTAAATGTTGTTGCTCCTGGTCCTACTAATACCCCACTCTTTCACCAAGATAAACAAAAATTTGCCAAAAATAGCCCATTGAATAGGATCGTTGAACCGGAAGAAGTAGCCGCCGCAATTTACTTTGTTGCTAGTTCTGCTGGTAGTGCAATCACTGGCGAAACAATCCCGGTTACAGCCGGTTTTGAAATTTCAACTGGACAACCAATGTAATATTGCAGATTATAATAAAAAGGGTCCTTAATAACGCTATTTACCAATTGCGTTACTGAGGACCTTTTCAAGATCTGTATTTATCTTTCTCCAGCTAATGCAGCTGAACGACTTGCTTTAGCATAGTGAATGATTAAGCCAAGAATCATCCCAATAATTCCAAAACTTAACCAGCCAAAGCCGAGTTTAAAGAATGGGAAGTATTGGTTAGCAAACGCCAGCATTGCCTTGATTGCAGCGAGGTTGCTTAATGGTGCTGGTAGTGCATTTGCCATATCGAAGAATGCAGGAATTAAAGTAAATGCAGTGGTGATCTTGTATACGATCGCATCGTTGTTAAATAGCGGCGATGTGATTCCGAGGATAATCAGGGTGATTGCTAATGGGTAGAGGAACATTAAGAACGGTGTGGACCAAGTAATGATTTGATTCAAACCAAGATTAGCAAAGAGGAACGATAAGCCGCAGTTAAATCTCAAGAAAGTTTTGTAAGAAATCCGTGGAAAGCGTCGATGGAAATCTTGAGAAAAGGCTACAACAAGTCCCATTGCAGTAGTTAAACAAGTGATCGTTGCTAATGTTGCAAGGATTGCATCCCCCGCGGTTCCAAGGTAGTAGTGAGCAATTTGTGCCAATGTTGTCCCACCGTTATCCGCAATTTTGAAGTGGTGTAAGCTAGTCGCACCCAGCCAAATCAGGCACAGATAAATAATTGCAACTCCAGCAATCCCGATCATTCCACTTTTCGCAGTAGCTAAAGAAACGTCGCGTTGTCGCTTGATGCCAAGTGCCTTGATTGAACTAATAACAGTTATTCCAAATGCCAGTGCGGCCAAGCCATCCATTGTGTTGTACCCTTGGAGGAAGCCATTGCTAAATGCGTCTTGAGCATATGCAGCAGTTGGTGCGATTGTCCCTGTACTACCCAGTGGACTAATAAATGCCAGCATGAAGATGATAAATAACATTAATAAAAATAGCGGGTTGAGGATCTTCCCAATCAAGGTTGTGATCTTCGCTTCACGTGATGAGAAGTAATATACCAATAGGAAGAAAATGGCGGAATAGATTAATAGTCCGATTGTGTTCGCCCCTGAGGACAAGTGAGAAGCAATTCCAATTTCATATGGAACTGTCGCAGTCCGCGGAGTCGCAAATAGTGGACCCAAAGTTGCGTGAATTAGGATTAAGAAAATAAGTGCATAGTAGTGACCGTTTGGCCGTGCTAAATCGTAAATTCCATTTGAATGAGTGATACTGATTGCTAAAAGAGCCATCAGGGGGATTAAAACTCCAGAGATCAAGAAGCCACTACTCGCTGTTAACCAGTGAGATCCGGCTAATTGTCCTAAGTGAATCGGGAATATTAAGTTCCCTGCTCCAAATAGCATTCCGAAAATGAGGGATGCAATGATTAATGATTTGCGTGTTGTAATTTTAGTATCTTCCATTTTTTCCACCATTCTTTCTATTTTCTTAAGTAATCAAAAAAGGCGTCCTTCTAAGCTAATTTGCTTAAAAGGACGCCTTTGCGTGTTACCACCTTTATTCATCCTGTTATCACTAACAGAACCTCACCCCGTACGTAGGTCAACCTAGATACGTTGACGCTATAACGGGCGCACCCGACTAGAACTTCATAAAGTCGCCCTAGCCACTCCTAGGCTACTTTCGATCTAAGACTATCATCCCCACTCTCACTATCCTGGGTTCGCTGATTGATAATCAAGGATCTAATCTCCTATTCTCAGTGGTTACTTTTCTCGATTACTTGTTGTCCATGATTTTACGGTTAAAATTATAATTTGTCAATAGTTTTCTCATTATTTTTTAATTATTTTATAGTGAACAATCTCTACTAGCCAAGTAGTCAAAGCCGCAAATCAAGGAACGGTTAATGATATTGCAAGTAATACAACGATTAGTCAGAATAAGCCTTATCATAACTTTTAAAATGAAGAGAAGATTCGTTTGAAAATTTCGAACGGATCTTTTTTAATTTTGCAATTTGCCAAACCCTATCATTTCCTCAACCAACCAAAAAGTCCTTTCTTCTTTTGATTCTGCTGAGTTGCCTCCGTCAATTTGGTGATTGCTTCGGTCAAACGTTCCTGGTTATCTTGTTGGCGAGCGGTCTGAGCTGCTTGACTACTCTCATAACGTTGACGAAGAGTATCACTATTAAGCCACTTATCAAAATTAGCTACATCGACAATAAAGCCAGTATTCGTATATTGGTAACTAATATGATATTTCCGTGGTAGGTATTGGAAATAGCGATGCATCATCGATGAACCATTATTCTTTGAGGTATTATCAGATACCTTGTTAAATAGCTGCTTATTAATTTGAGCGCAAAGTCGACCATCTTGTTTAATAAAGGATATATCACTACCGACTTCCGCTTGATTAACTAGCATTGTCCAGTCGTTTCTACCAACAAATAAAGAATAATCATAATTATCCGCAAAATAATCTGCTACTTGATCATACATTTCAAAGTGATCTAACGCCTGCTTGAGGACGTATTTTATAGGATATAAGAAATCTTTCTCAATTTTCATCTCGGTCTCGTCTGAAACATCCGCAAAGAACTTGGCTAATTCTACCTGACAATATCGATATAAGCGATCATTCGCACGGCGCAACAGATCGTTCAATACTGCTTCCCGTTCATCATCATTGCCACTAAAAGTAGATTCGAAACTAAGGTACCACAGACGGCGCATCATTTCCGGTTTAATAGAAAACTGCGATTGACTGTCACCCTCTTGACGGTTCATGGTAAAGATAAACGAAGGCAATGGCCGAGTGAGAATACGACCATTTGAAATATCCTTGATAAACTTGTCAAAATAATTTCTAGTCGTCAAATTGGGACTGACATCATCGATCATCATTGGACTAACTGGGCCATCAGAATACATATAATTTTTCAGGACCAGCGTCATTGTCATATTTGTGTTTGATTTACCTAACGCATAGTTCCGTGGATCAAATATACCAGCATCTAAGAAGTTTTTACTTCCCGTTAGCTTAGCAGCTAGCCGCTTACCTAACGTGGATTTTCCTGTTCGTCCTTGTCCAATTAATGCTATTCCTAATGGCACATCCTCACGTGATTTACTACTTGCAGAATATTCATACATATTACGAATCTGCCAAAGCCACGGTGCTTCAAAGAGATAACAAATAAAGTCACAGGCTTGCCACCCCTCACCAACCTCTTTGTAGTTATCATACTCATGAACGATATCACAGAATAATTTTAATTCTTGTTTAAGAGCATCCCCAGCCAAGTCAGATGTAATCAGTGATAGATTGACCTTATCCCCAATCCTTGGTGCCTCATATAGTTGCCCATTATTCCAGTAAGTAACTGGTTTTGGAAAGAGGTCTTCTTCACGATTTATCTTATCATTGTCCTGTGTGCTAGCCGTTTCACGCTTAACAACCTGAGTTAAGTTATAAAGTTCATGCCCAATTTGATCGAGATTGCGCTTCTTATGACCGCCAGGGCCAAATAATTTAACAGTCTGAGCCACACTAATTTTATCAGCGGCTGATAATGTTTTTAATTGATCATCAGATTGATACTTATCACGGAATTCTTTTACTTCAGCTGGCGGAACAACTACCGCATTACTGTTACCTTCTGATTTACTCTTAATCAAGTTAACGGTATCTGTATAAACATTAATCTCCAACTGCTCCGTGTTTTGTGCCTTCATAAATCCTGCCATCTGTTTAGCATTGATAAAATCAGTGGCGTGATCGCGGTTAACAGCTAATAATTCTTTGTAGCATTTAAACATCGGAGCTGTCTTCTCACCATAATCTGCCACCAGTTGTTCAACATTATGATGCATCGCTTGTTTGGTAAGATTCATTGAGCCGGTCAAGGCTAGAAAACGATCTTGATTAGTGATGAGATAAGCCTTAGTGTGAATTAATTCTTTTTTGGTGAAGAAAAGCCGTAAGCTACCATCAAGAATTCGTTTAGTAAATTCACTTTCCGGATGTTCATAACCATACTTAACAACTGCGGTTCGATCCGTTAATTGACGCATCCGCTTTCCAATAGAATTAGTCCCGTTATCTGTTAGCCCCAGAATCAAAGTTACCTTAGCAAACCTTGGCAGCAATTCCTCCTCAATAAATTTAATTGATGAGACAAAAGAAATCCCACTAAACCCAGTAGGCTTGCTAATATTGTCATCGACGAATTTCCAAAAATCAGCCTCAGTGACAAGTGATTGTTGCTGGTAATCTAATATTTCTAGCATTTTATTTCCTCACTTAGTAATGCTCGATCCATTTTCTATTATTTTAATATATGGCTTTGCGGAAATAAAATATTGGGCTTAGTATCCTACCATTTTAATATTTCTATAAGCTCTCAATTGATGACCTTTGCTTGTCTGAAAATGAATGGCCTTGTATCTCAAACTGCTGGCTAATTAGGCACTTATGAGCTTACAAAGAAACCTACATATTAAGCTCTTATGATTGCTCAATATGCAGGCTTTTTAAAGTATGATTTTGCTAATTAGTCCTGTTTTCTTTTCTTCTTTCCCAATCCAAATGAAGCCAATAGGCCAGTTAATCCTAAAGCTAATAACCTTTATTATTTTGATTACCAGGTTGGGATCCCATTGGTTGCGGTTGATGTGAAATTGCGTTGTAAGCAACTGTCAATTCAATAAAATTTAGTAAGAATTTTTAATTATCCTGAGTACCATCTTTTAGCTTAGATACATATTGATTAACCTGATCTTTTTGCGTACTTGAAGAATAATAATTATTTTCTAGTTCTTTGAGACTAATTGACTTAGTAACAGTTGGTGAATCTGCTACAGTAGTTCCACTATTGGTATCCATGTATTTAACGCTTACTTGATCACCGTCACGCTTAAACTGCAAAGTAGCCGAGCCGTCGCCATGAGTTGAAAGAGCCATATAGCCATCATCACCCGGATTATAAAACATATCACCATCTGAAATGGCAGAAACACTTTGCGGCATAAAGTGCATATAAGCCATAACCCCAATTTGTTGATCGGTCACATTAGTATCAATTGAGCTACTTGACGAAGCTGAATGTGATTCATCATTACTGCTCTTTGAAGTATTAGCTTTTTTAGACGTGCTTGAAGATTTTTTAGACGATTGACTTACTTCTTGTTTGCTACTATTGCCATTAGAAGAAGAATGATTGGTACCACAACCAGCTAGTAATCCTGATGCCACTAAACACGCTAATCCAACATACACTTTATTTACTTTCATTTTGATTCCTCCCAAAATTAAAATGTCCCGTTTCAGTATAAGTTAGATTTTGTCCTTCATCAATGACAGAGCTTCACCTTTCTGTATGTCGATTCGATATAAACAGATAGTAGTCATGCCATCTTTATCTTCTTTCTATAAGAAATTAAGGTAATTATCAAAACTATTTTTTGATTCATCAACTTCCCCTAGATACTCTTCTTTCTTCTTATCACTTTCACCATGTTGCCGTTTTTCTAGATATGGGTTTTCTTCAGAAATCAGCGGGTCAATCCAATTAGCAACACTTTGCATCCACTCAATTTTTTTACCATCAATGTCATTGCTATTCTTTTCAAGAGCTTTAACATAGGTTCGTATAACATTAGCAAGTTGATAATCTTTTGCCGTATTAATTAAAGTTGCAACTTGTTTTTTCTCGCTTGCAATCTTTTGCTCTCGCTGCTTCTCTTGTTCTTCCTTTTCCTTTCGTTCTCTCTCCTGAGCTTCATATTCCTCACGCTTTTGCTTAGTTTCAAGGTAAGTTTCATAGAACGTAGCTATGATAGCTGGCAATTGCTCTTCTAATGTTTTTTGTTTATCATCCTTAAGATAATGCTTATGACTTCCCGAAACAATAAATCGAATTCTTAAATGACCATTATAAGGGTGATCATACTTCCTAATTTTAGGACGAAATGCCCACCGATCTTCTTCTTTTTCTCTTTCATAATTAGCCAATTCTTTTCTCTCTTGAGAAGTTAATTTATGTGGAACCTTATCTTGATCTTCCCTAATTTCGTATTCAATTTTATCTTTACCAATTATGATAGTTAAATCATCATTAACTTGTTCACCTGCTTGCTTCAAAATTGTGACAATTTTATTTAGTAAACGAGTTGCACGTTTCATTCCTTGAGGAGAAAGATTATCAATAAACATCGGCGCCTTTTCTTCTTCCGCTTCCGAATAATAGTAATTGTTATATTGATGTTGTGGATGGCTCTCTTCTCGCCATCTTTTAACGTTTTCTTTATAGGCTTTTATTTCAGAAGTTGTTTGCCAGTTTTTCCTGCGACTTGCCTTAATTAATGCCTTAGCAATTTTTTGCTCTTTGACTGGATCCTCTAAGAAGTTAAATCGTTGTTCCAGAACGTCTATATCCAATGCTTCCTTATCAATATCAAATTTTGTATGGTAGATTATAGAATGAAGTTAGCCACCCAGTTGGTGGTAAATAAAAAACGCCATTCGGCGTGACATCAGGTATCATATTAAGTGAACCAAACCTATATGAAAGGATGTCCGTCAAATGACGCACTTAAAT